>DATGJK010000332.1:0-3673 GCA_035295245.1 Acidobacteriaceae bacterium | reverse complement strand
CCCGGGGATGAGCTTTGGTGACATGCTTTGCTTTGTTATCCATACCCGGGGATCAGGGGGATCATTTTAGAAAATTGCGGCCATCTCCGCTGCGGGCCCACCCCTCTGCCGGCAGGCGAACGACAGCCCGCAGCAACCCGGCACAGCGAAGGGGGATGACCTCCGCGTGACATGCTTTGCTTTGTTATCGATACCCGGGGATCAGGGGGATCATTTTCAAAATCCCTCAGCCCTCGGACAGTCACCCCCGATGATCTAAACTGACCCTGAGTTCCGACCATGTCCACTGCCATCACACCCCGGCTCCTCACCCTGGCCGTCTTCAAAGAAGCCCAGGCGCGCATCCGCGGAGTGGCCGCCCGCACCCCGCTCGTCCGGCTCTTCGTCCCCGGGCTCGACGCCGAAGTCTACGTCAAAGCCGAAGGCCTCCAGCCGATCGGCAGTTTCAAGCTGCGCGGCGCCTACAACAAAGTCGCCCAGCTCTCGCCCGAGCAGCGCAGCCGCGGCGTCATCACCTACTCCAGCGGCAACCACGCTCAGGGAGTCGCCTACGCCGCCCGCGCCGTCGGCGCGAAGGCCGTCATCGTCATGCCGTCGAACGCTCCCGAGGTCAAGAAGAGCGCCACCGCCGCGCTCGGCGCCGAGATCGTCGAGGTCGGCCCTGCCAGCTCCGACCGCAAGACCAAAGCCGAGGAACTCGAGGCGCGGCACGGCTATGTCATGATCCCGCCCTACGACGATGAGCAGATCATCGCCGGCCAGGGTACCTGCGGCCTCGAGATCCTCGAAGAGCTTCCCGATGTGGACCTCGTGCTCTCACCCGTCAGCGGCGGCGGTCTCCTCAGCGGCATCGCCACCGCCATCAAGCTCTCCAACGACGCCGTCCGCGTCATCGGCGTCGAGCCCGAGCTGGCCGCCGACGCCCAGGAGAGCTTCCGCTCCGGCAAGCTGGTCTCCTGGCCCGCCGACATGACCACGCGCACCCTCTGCGACGGTCTCCGCACCCAGTCCCTCGGCGAGCGTAACTTCGAGCACATCCGCACCTTCGTCGACGACATCATCACCGTCACCGAGGGCGAAATCCGCCAGGCCATGCGCGTCCTGCTCTACAGCGCCCGCCTTACGCCGGAGCCCAGCGGAGCTGCGTCCGCCGCCGGCCTTCTCTTCCATGCCGCCGAGCTGCTTCCCTTCCGCAAGGCCGTCATCGTCATGAGCGGCGGCAATGTCGAGCCGGAAGTCCTCCGCTCCGTGCTCGCCGAAAAGGACGCCCAGTGAGACGAACGCCCGCCTTCCTGCGTCATAACTTCGTCATGCGTTTGTCTCCCGCCCCTCGGTCCGCTGGATTCCTCTGTCTGCTGCTCGCCGCACCCCTCGTCTTCGCCCAGAAGCCCTTCCCCGGCGCGCCCGTGCCAAAGAACGGCGTCCTCGCCACCACCGTCTACACCGCCAACCTCTACTCCACCGCGGATGAAAGCGGCGACCGCATCGCCGACATCCTGCCCGGCCGCGAACTCGTCATCGTCGAGCACAACGGCAAATGGATTCGCGTCTTCGCCAACACCGATGCACCGGACACGCGCGAGGCCGACCGCCCCCTGCTCGCCCCCGAAAACGAGGCCCAGCCCATCTCCGGCTGGATGATCAACAAGGGAATCGTCGACATCAATACGCAGCACGGCGACCTCATCCTCTTCGGAGCGGCCGACAATGCCGAGCAGGCCGCCGCCGTTCCCAATCCACCGCCGCACGTGGCCGAAGAGGCGCGCCTCCTCTACCGCCGCGTCGCCATGATGTACCCGCAGTCGCCTTTCACCCCGGAAGCCCTCTACCGCGCCGCCGACATCCGCTGGCAGATTCAGAAGGCTGACGCCTCCACCCTCCCCTCCGCCCATGAAAAACAGGCTTACCTCCGCGAGCAGATGGACGAGGACGAGATGAAGGCCATCATGAAGTACTTCCCCCGCACCCGCTGGGCCGACCTCGCCGCCTTCGACCTCATCGACAACAAGCTCTGCGGCGACTGGCAGGGCTCGGAAAAGTGTCCCGAGCAGGAAACCGGCTACTTCATCAAGTACGTCGACGAGCACCCCGACTCGCCCAAAGCCCCCGAAGCTCTCTATCAGGCTGCCTGGCGCGAAGCGGCTGCCGGCGATATGTGGTCTGAGGACAACAACCAGAAACGCGCCGATCAGGATCGCAATTTCGCCCGCGGCGTCCTCACCCGCATGGAGCAGAAGTATCCCGAATCCCCCTTCACTGCCCGGACCGCCGCCATGATCTATAAGGTGGATCAGGGAATTCCCATCTACGGCAGCAGCCGCCAATAGCTCCCCTGAAAGCGGGTTGTGCCCTTCGATTCCCCCTCCCCGGGAGTTCTGGCCTCCCACAGCCCATGCCTGCGATAATCGTTCTGCTCTGGGATTCGGGCATGGCAGCAGTGCCCTGCGACCTGTCCCGATGAAACCCGTTCGCCTGGTTCTCACGCCAACCCGCAACCGCCGGCTCAACGAGCTGGTGGGCATGCTGGTTCTCGCCTCCGCGATCCTCCTTTTCCTCGCCCTCGTTTCCTACCGTCCTACCGATCCATCCTTCAATACGGTTGGACCCGGCCCGGTGCGCAACTGGATTGGCCCTGTCGGCGCCCATCTCAGCGATCTCCTCCTGCAGTTCGAAGGGCTTTCAGCCTACCTGCTGCCCCTGCTCCTCGGTGCCCTGGGCTGGACCTGGATCCGCTCCCGTCCCGCCGGCTCCCCGGGAGCCAAGCTGCTGGGCATTCTCCTCTCCCTGCTCTTCTGCCCCGCTCTGCTCGGACTCCTGCCCAGCCAGCCGCGCTTCCCCTGGGGATTGCCCGTCGCCGGCCTCACCGGACGCCTCGTCGCCGACCTGCTGGTCAGCTTCCTCAACTACCCCGGCGCCTGCATTGTCACCGTCACGCTGGTCGCGGTAGCGATGTACCTCTCCACGACCTTCAGCTTCAACACCGCACGCGAGTGGATCAGCATCAAGTTTGCCTTTGTCCTTGCCTGGCGTGACCGCTGGGCGAACTGGCGCAAGGCGCGCGCCCGCAGGAAAGAACTCCGCGCCGCCGAAAAGGCGGACCGCCTGCACGAGAAGGAAGTGCAGCGGGCCCAGAAAGCCGCCGAAAAGGAAGCGAAGCGAGCCGCCAAAGCTGCCCGGAAGTCGCCCATCCCGGATACCCGGTCGGCGTTCGCCGAAGACGCCGACGAAGCCATCCACGCACGTCGCGCCGGCTTCGCCGAAACCCAGGCGCCTGTGCAGATCGACCCTGTGCCCAGCACCCCCGGCCTTTGGGACCAGATGCCCCGCACCGTTGCCCCGGATCCTCCGGCCATCCAGGAAGCCCCGGAGGAGACGCCCCCTCCGCGCCCGCAACTGGTTCCGAAGGCTCCCAAACCCGAGCCCGTCGCTGCCAACCCGCCGAACTCCATCTCCATCGGCGAGCGCGCCGATACCGAAGTCCGCACCGTCACCGTCGCCTCGAAGTCCGTCACCGGATTCCGCCTGCCCCCCAGCACGCTCCTGCATCGCAGCGACGATCCCTCGCCGGTCCGCGAAGACGTCCTCCGCACCTCCGCCCAGGTGCTGGTGGAGAAATGCGCCGAGTTCGACGTCACCGGCCAGGTTGTGCAGATCAACCCCGGCCCGGTCGTCA
>DATGJK010000331.1:0-4186 GCA_035295245.1 Acidobacteriaceae bacterium | reverse complement strand
ATCCCTTAAGTCCAGCTTGCCGTACTGCTCCAGCACCATCGCCTGCATGCGATTCAGTTTACTCGGGGCAAATTTCCTGCACAGGCATCCGCTTTTCGCCAATTTCCTCAAAAATCGGAAATGGACAACAGCCGCGGAACCGTGATCCTGTGGTGCCTGACACTGGATCGGAGGCGTGCATGACGGCAGAACCGGTGGGAATGATGCTGACCGGCATCACTACGCTCTTTGCGGGTCTGATTCTTGTGGGTCCCCGGCTCAGAGCGGCCTCCGCCATCGACCGTCTTCTGCTGCTCGGCCTCGTCTGCGACGCTGTCGCCCTCGCCATCTTCGGCGCGGAGCACATGCTGGCCGCCCGCGACCTCGCGCCCATCGTGCCTCGCTGGCTGCCGGGGCCGCTCTTCTGGACGTACTTCGTCGGCGCCTGCTGGCTGCTCGCCGCCCTCAGCTTCATCCTCTGGCGCCAGGTGCGCTGGTCGGCGACGCTGACCGCCGCCCTGCTTCTGATCATCGTCGCCACCATCGATCTGCCGAACGTGCCCCGGCACCTCCACGAGCGGCTCTTCTGGACGCTGTTCGTTCGCGAGTCGTCCTTCGCCGCTGGAGCGATGGTGCTCGCCGGCAGCGTCTGGCAGCGCGATAGTTGGGCAGGCGTGGCGCTCGTCCGCATCGGCCGGGCCATCGTGGCAGCCGTCATGGTCTTCTACGCCATCGAGCACTTTCTCTTCCCGCAGTTTGTGCCCGGCGTTCCGCTGGAGAAGCACATGCCGGCCTGGGTCCCGGCGCCCACTCTGCTCTCGTATGTCGTCGGAATCGCCCTGCTTCTTGGCGGGATCGGTCTTTTCATCCGCCCATTCGTTCGCACCGCCGCCGCCACTGCGGGGACGATGCTTGTGCTGCTCACCGTCTTCTTCTATCTGCCGATCCTCATCATGGAGATCCACACTCCGCTGGTCGTTGAGGGGATCAACTACGTCGGTGACACTCTGCTGTTCGCGGGGACGGTCCTGCTCGCCGGTCTGGGCACGGACCAGTGCCGCTCCGTTCCGGACGAAGTCGCCCGATTCGTTCCTGCAGAACGCGTTTTTCAGTAATGCCGGCTATCGCGGCACAAACCAGCTATGTGAGTCGCGCAGCACGATTTCCGGCGTCCCGCGATAGGCGGTAATCGTTCCCGTCGCGCACACCTTGCCCGATTCCGGCACGTGCCCAACCCGGCTCCGGTCATCCCGCCAGATCAGGATCGTGAAGACCTGGTCCTGGCCGGAGCGATCCAGGCTGACGAACGTCGGCGTGCCCGGACTGGTGCTTGCCGTGTACTTCGCGGCCACGCGGCCGCACACCGTCACATGCTCCCCAACGTGCGCGGAGGCCTCTGTCGCGGAGATCGTTTCGCTCGTCTGGCCCTGGCCCGATGGCAGGCCCGACAGCAGGAACAAAGGGACAGCGATGACGGCGATGTTGAGAGCGCGCATAGTTCCCCCTGAGCTGAGGCCCGATAGTACGTTTACCTGCAGGGTGCGGACAATCGCCTCTTTCGGCGCACGCGACGTCCTCCAGTGGCAGCCGGATCCCACCAACGGGGGAATGACAGGCACACGCCGGCGCGGCCCGCCGCAGGAACCTGGCCGGTAACGGCGATAGGCTGCCCTACAATCGGGAGCGAGGACAACCGTAATGTCCGTGGTCATGCTCTCGGGTCCCGTCGGAGCAGGGAAAACAACCGTCGCGCGCGAGCTGCTGGCCATCTCGCCCCCACCGCTCTGCTACATCGAGGGCGACGCCTTCTGGCCGGTGTTCGCGAAGCCGGGCACAGTCACTCGGCGAGAGCGCTTCGGTGTTCTGATGCGCGCGATCACGGCGGCCGCTGTGCCTCTGGCGCGCAGCGGAAACGAAGTTGTGCTGGATTTTACCTTTCCTCTGGAATTCATCCCGATCGCCCGCAAAATCGTGAAGGAGATCCCGCTCGATTTTGTTCTGCTGCGGCCCAGCATCGCGACCTGCGAACAGCGGGCTCTGGCGCGACCGGAGGGCGGGCTTTCCGACTACACCGCGTACCGTGACTTCTACATGATGTTCGAAGGTCTTCCCCAACACGAGATTTGTGACGACCATGCGGAAGCGACCTCCCTCGCCCGCCGCATCCGCGACGGCCTCGACCAGGGGATCTTCCGCCTGGCTTAGCGGTCAGCGAAGCGGCGCCGGAAAATTGCGCAGCATGCGGCAAGCTGCTGACTCGCAAGAGGTTGCGTTCGCGGGGATGCGGCAAGTTGCTGAAGTTTTATCCCGGATGGCAAAAGGATGCGGCAAGCCATCGACGCGAAAGGAGTTGTTGCGACTGTCATCCGGCAAATTGCGGACTTGTAAACGTTTACGACACAAGCGGCTCGCGTTGGCTTCGCATCTCAGTGGAGGAGCCCGGCAAACGGGTGGAGGTGGATCATGGCACCAGCGAAAAAATGTGCTCACCCGGCCTGTACGTGTATGACCACGGAGAAATACTGCAGTTCCTACTGCAGAGACAAGAAGGACAGCATCGAGATCTCCTGCGGCTGCGGCCACTCTGACTGCACGGGCCACCTGTGAGCTAAAGCACACGGATCGGTCGCTCGCCTGAGCCGGTCGCAGGGGCCCGCAGACTTACGGCTGGCTCCGCTGCAGATCGTCGAGTTTGCGCTTTAGGTCCTGCAGCTTTTGTCCCGCTTCGGCCAGTTTGCCCTGGGCCGTCAGCTGCTCGTAGTCCGAAAGATCCTGGGCCGCCGCCCGGATCAGGTCTGCGCGCGGTCCGGCCGGGCCGGTTCCTGGCGGCGCGTTGGTCACTGCGCTCGGCGGCGCTGCCGCAGAGCCGGTGAGCGACGACGGCTGCCCTCCAAACAGCGACTGCAGAGCCGCATCATAGGTGGGCGCGTATGCCAGCCGATCCTGCACGGCCAGCACCACCAGCCGAAGTTCCGGCATGGGGCTGTGCTCCGCCTGCAGATAGATCGCTTCTGCGTAGAGCAGCGCGCGGCCGCACGGGATCACGAGCAACGTTCCGCGCCGCACATGCGAGCCCTGCTGATTCCACAGCGTGAGCTGTCCTGAAAGCTGAGCATTCTGGTCGATACGCGCCTCCACCTGCATGGGGCCATCCACCAGGCGCGTCTTGGGGAAATCGTAAGCGACAGCCGTGCCGTAATTCGCGCCGTCGCTGCGCCCGGCAATCCAGCCGATCAGGTTGTTGCGATTCGCCGGCGTGAAAGGAAGGATGGCAACGAACTCAGGCTGCGACGCACCCGGAAGCTTCATCAGCACATAGTTCGGCACCATCGTGTTCGTCTGCTGCTCGCCGCCTTCGCCCAGTGTGATCTCTGAGGCGGGGCTCCACAGGTCCTCGCGATTGTAGAAGACCTCCGGATCGCTCATGTGATAGAGCGCGTACACCGCGGCCTGCTCTTCAAGCAGCAGCTGCGGATAGCGAATGTGCCGGTGCAGATCCTCAGGCATGTTCGAGGCGTCGCGAAAGAGCGATGGAAACACATTGCGCCACGCGGCCAGGACCGGATCCGCCGCGTCGAAAACATAGAACGTCGTTGTCCCGTTATAGGCGTCCACCACCGCCTTCACGCTGTTGCGCATGTAGTTGATCGCGCCGTCGCCAAACGGGTAGCTCGTCGGGTAGGGATACATCTCCGACGTCGTATAAGCATCGAGCATCCAGTAGAGACGGCCATCGTCGCTGATCACGACATAAGGATCCGAGTCCCACGTCAGGAACGGGGCGAGCGTCCGCACCCGGTTGAGGATGTTGCGCCGCATCAGGACCCGGCTGTCCCCGCTGACATCGTCGCTGAAGGGCAGCTTCGTCAGGTCGCCGAGATCCGCCGCGATGAGAATGCGCCGCATCAGCCCGCCCAGCGGAATCCCGCCCGTGCCCTGGTAGGACGTGAGCTGGTTGCTCTGACCCTGCGGATAATTAAATTCCTGCTGGCGCGTCTTCACGTACACGTCGGTGTTGGTCATCTCGCCAAAGTAAATTTCCGGGCGATTGATGGTGAGTCCAGGCGTCGTGCTCTCCACCGGCATGTTGCTCAGCAGCAGCGTTGGCAGGCCTTCTGCCGTGAAGCCGTTCACCGGATTCATCGTGATGCCGTAACCGTGGGTGTAGATCAGCTTCTCGTTGATCCAGTTACGGCTGCTTTCCGGC
>DATGJK010000330.1:0-4142 GCA_035295245.1 Acidobacteriaceae bacterium | reverse complement strand
GAGCATCTGAGGATGGATTTCAACGTGGCGCCGCTCGGCCAACAGGTCGAGCGGCTCGCGATTATCCAGGTAATAATAAAACTCGCTGTGGGTGCGGACGCCGGGGAACGCCCACCGAGCCACAAGGCCATGCTCCCAAAGCCGGCGCAAACGTCGATGCGTTACGTCCTCATTGCCCCCTGCGAGGCGCACGATCTGCGCAGCCGGGCAGAATCGGTACCGTAGAATGGCATCGAGGAAGTCAAGGTCCCGGTCGGTAATCTGTCCAGGACGTCCGGCCTCGGGCCGGATGAATTTGGAGATTGACCGGCCAATCTTTCCTCATTTTCCGGCGGTAGCGATCAGGGCGAGCTGATCCGCGACCGCGCGGACGCGCCGATCGAGAAGCTGGAACTGGCGCCGGGTCTTTTCATCGGTTAAACAGCGACGGTGCATCTCCAGAAGGTGGCGGGCGGCCGCCAGTGCCTGTTGGATGGCCGGAAGGCCGGCGGCGCGGGCGTGCTCGGGAAGAGAAAGCGGGGGCAGGCAGTGGGGCGCGTTCTGGCGAGCGCGATGGAACTCGCGCTGCAGATCCTGCTGAGTGACTTCGAGGTAGCGCAGGGTCATGCCGATGTCTTTGTGCCCCAGCAGTTGCATGAGCGCGGGGAGGCTGACGCCGAGACGGAGCATCTCAGTGGCATAACTGTGGCGTAAACGGTGCGGGGTAACGTGGGCTGAGCACCCGGCTCGTGCAGCGGCAGCGGCCAACGTGTCATAGAGGCGGTGATAGACGCCCCACGGGCCGCCACGGGGCAGCAGAAAGCCTTCCGATCGGGCCAAGTGTTCCGGCTGGGCCAGGGGACGCAATGCCAGAATGCGTTGTATGATGCTTCGAACCTCGGCATCGACGGGGACGAAACGTTCAGTGTGCAATTTGCCCAGGGGGACGTGAAGCGCCCACTGATCCGGACCGAGTTGCCGTAGACAGTCCGGAAGCAGGCCGATACATTCGCCAATGCGGATACCGGTGAAGCGAGTAAGCAGAAGAGCGTTCGAAAGCAGATCGTCGGTGCGACGCAGTTCCTGTTGCAGGCGTTGATCGTCTTCGAGAGGAAGCGGTTTTGGCAGCCATCGATCCCGCGGGGGGAAGTCCTCGCTGCGAATCAGGCCAGTCTGGACGGGGTGGCCGTGGCGGGCCAGATCCTCCAGCAGACGGCGGAGGAAAACCAAGTGCTGTCTGCGGGTATGGTTGCACAATGGCGGGTCCTGCTCGCACAGGCAACGAAACCAACTCAGCAGATGCGGATCGCGGCGGAGTTGCGCCAGACGGCGGAGTTGCGGGAAAGCGTGATGGAGATAGCGGAGAAAACGGCGTGCCACAACCCGGTAGGCCTTGAGCGTACCGGGCTGGTGAGCCACGGCGAGGCTCCGGATGTACGATTCGAAGATCTGGTCGAGGGTGGCTTTGGAGGGGCTCATTGGATCGGCGGAGGGGAGAAGCGCGTGCGGTTCTCGATGGCTCGGGCATATTCACGCCACACGTCCTGGGGAGCAAGTTGTACGTACAGCATGGTGGTGTGAATCTGAGCGTGACCCATCAGACGTTGCAGCGCGGGCAGAGAGATTCCGGCGCGCACCATGTCGGCGCCAAAGGTGTGGCGGAGGCGATGGGCGTTGGCCTGCGGAACGCGACTCCGCAGGCGATGATGGCGGAACAGTGAGCGGAGTCCGGCGGGTGTCATAGCCCGTCCCCGCTGGCGGCCTTTCAGAGAGACGAACAGGGAAGAGGAATTGGTGAGCGGTCTTTCCAGTCGCACATACTTTTCGAGCACTTCGATGATTTCCGGCGGCAGCGGCATCACGCGTTTCTTGTTGCCTTTGCCGAGAACCCGCATGTGGGCGTCGGCGAGTTGAAGATCCTCGAGTCGGAGAGCCAGAACCTCACAGGAGCGCAGGCCGTCCAGTAACATCAAGCCCACCAGGGCGAGATCGCGAAAGGTGCGAAAGCTGCGCCAGAACCTGGCCACTTCTTCGGCACATAGCGGTACAATCACACGCTGCGGTTGTCTCAGGCGGAGCCCCCTGGTCAGGGCGCGGCGCACCCGGCCGTCGCCGAGCGGGGATCTGGTGGTATAGCTGCGCCGGAGATGGGACTGACCCGCAGGAATCTCATGGCCGTAATGAAAGCGATATAAACATCGCAGTACGCCCAAACGATGATTGATGGTTTGCGGTACGGGTTTGGGATGTTGATCCAGTTGGTGGCGGGCATAGTCGAGCACGGTAGATTCGGTGGTCTCTGACAGCGGCTGGCGTTCCTCCCACCAACGGGCGAAGTGCAGTAGGTCGTAAGCATAAGCGCGCAACGAACGCAGGGAAAGTTGGCGAACGCGCTGGGCATCGAGAAACCCGTTGGCCCAGGCTACTTCGCGCCCGTGCTCATCGAGCAGGCGATAGGGCGAGGTGCTGGCGGGCACCGACGGCCGATAGACTACAGAAAACTTCATAGCTGGTCCGCTTCCCGCAGGCGGGCGGTAAAATCGGCGGCGCTGGCGCCGGCTACGAAGTAGCTGTTGGGATCGAACCCCTCTGGCAACGGAACAATGTGGACGTGGATGCCGACGCTCTGCAATCGACGGGCAAGCTGATGGGCTGCTTTCTGCCCGGCCTGGTTGTCGTCCTGGTCGAAGGCGATGTACACGGAACGGCCTGGCTGCTCGGCAAGCTGAACCACCTGACTTGGCGTTAACTGCGTGCCGATCGCACAGGTGGTATTGCGGAAACCGGCTTGCCACAGCACGGCCAGATCGAAGAGCCCTTCGACGAGAATTACCGTGGGGAAACTGCGGACCGATTCCCAGGCGAACAATCCGCCTTTTGAGCGCGGCAATAGACGGTGGGGAAACGCCGCGCCGATGCTACGGCCATAGAGGTTGACGACCTGCCCGTGCTGTCGGCAGGGAAAAACGACCCGCCGGCAGAAGGCATCGCGGCCGTGATGATTGATCAATCCGATTTCCACCAATTGATCGAATGAGGACGGCCAAGCAGCCAGATGACGTCGCAAGTTTCCGCCGGGGGCATAGCCGATGCCGAGTTCCTCGATCAGAGAGGAATCGTGCACTCCGCGACTCTCCAGATAGGCTGTAGCTTCAGGATGGCGGTGCAGTTGAAGCTGATAAAAAGCGGCCGTCTCCTCCAGCAATCGGAAAACGGGGGTGGGGAGCAGTTCCTGCTCGAGACGAGCCACCGTTTGGCGGAAGGGTAGATCGAGGAATAGCTGAACAAAGCGGATCAAGTCCCCGCCCCGGCCGCAGCCATGGCAGTAGAACAGGTTTTTGGTGGCATTGACATAGAAGGAGGGGTGCGTTTCCTGGTGTAAGGGACACAACCCGACGAACTCTTGGCGTGAGCCGGTACGACACGGCTTCCAGTTGTGGCGCTGCAAATACTCCAGCAGCGGGACGCGCTGTTTGAGCCGCTCCAGATTCTCGTCCATGGCGCTGTTTTGGCCTCCGAGTCGAAAGTAGGCGGAAAGCAGCCGTTTTCCCAGGCAAGGATGGTGGGGCGACGGGAGCGTTCTAAATCCGCAAGGGCCAGAACCGGGCGAGAAACGGGAATACGGTGTGCCAGCGCAAGGGGAGCGAATCGTGCACGAGAATCTCAGTTCTGGTGAGCCACGCGCCTACAGCCCGGATCGTCTGGCGCAGGAAAGAAAACGGCGGCTGAGAAGAATCCAGGCTTCTGCACCACCGGCGCAGCGTGGAGGGATCGGCCACGCGATCGGGGTCTTTGACGGTGGGCGCCGCGGCTTCCCAGGAACGGCCTTCCAGAAAGCGGCGCCGAAGCGCCTGGCTGCGGGCAAAGAAGCTGTAATGGGCGTAGGGAGGAGAAAAGGGCGGCAGGAAGGTGAACGTCTTGCCGCACCGATTACAAAGGCCGCGGCGAATCCCGATCCAGTCATGGTGTTGATCGTGCGCCTGTTTGCGGCGGCGACCATGACCGACGATGGAATCCTGAGAGCAAATCGGGCAATGGCGCAGGATGACCTGCATGCCGGCCTCGGCCCAATCGGCTTCGAGGTTGAATTGCGCCGCCGAGAGTGGGATAAACAGAATCGTAGCGATGAGGGCCCCGCCCGGTCCGGTTATCTTGCCAGGATC
>DATGJK010000329.1:0-9558 GCA_035295245.1 Acidobacteriaceae bacterium | reverse complement strand
AGCAGCGGGAGGGGCGTCCGCCCTTTCGCAAGCCGTTTGGCAAACGCGAAGAACGCGCGGGTGAATCGCAGGAACGTCCGCCGTTCCGGAAGCCGTTCCGCACCAGCGAGAAGGGGCAAGGCGAGCGCGAAGAGCGTCCGCGCTTCGGCAAAGGCCCGCCATTTCGAAAACCGTTTGGCAAGCGCGAAGGCCGCGCCGGTGAATCGCAGCAGCGTCCGCCGTTCCGGAAGCCGTTCCGCGGCGGCGATAAGGGGCAGGGGGAGCGCGAAGTACGCCCGCGTTTCGGCAAAGGCCCGCGCCCGCCATTTCGAAAACCGTTTGGCAAACGCGAAGGTCGCGCGGGTGAGTCGCCGGAGAAACCGCCGTTCCGGAAGCCCTTCCGCACCGGCGAGAAGGAGCAGCGCGAAGAGCGTCCGCGCTTCGGCAAAGGCCCACGCCCGCAGTTCGGCAAGCGATTCGAAGGGCAGCCTGCGCGGCGCGAACAGGATCGCGAAGGGCGTCCCCAGCGGCCGGGAAAGAAATTTGCCGGACCGTCGCGCTTTGCGGGCGGGGAGCGCCGGGATCGTCCGCAGGGAAGAGAATTCCGCAAAGGGTTGAGCGGCCGCGGACCGCAGGGCGGGCGCCCGGAGCGCGGCGGCAGACCAGGACCAGCGAATCGCGGCGCGTTTCGACCGGGCAAAAGGGGCCGCGGAAGCTTCGGCGCATCGCCTCGGCCTGCTTCCGGCAAGCCTCGCCCGCGTCAGAATGGAAAAGACAAGCCGCGGCAGGAAGAGGGCTCAGAATGAACCGAGGTCCCATCATCGCCATAGACGGACCGGCGGGCGCGGGGAAGAGCACCGTAGCGCGGCATCTGGCCGAGCACTTTGGGCTGCTCAACCTCGAGACCGGCGCCATGTATCGCGCCTTCGCGCTGAAGGCGATCCTCTCCGATTACGATTTCGACGACGCCGAGGCGCTGGGGCAGCTCGCGCGGACCTCCCACATTGAACTGCAGCCGGAGCGCACCGGCAATCGCGTGCTGCTCGACGGCGAAGACGTCACCGAGCGCATCCGTGATGCGGACGTGACCCAGGGCGCCTCGCGCGTCAGCGTGCACCCGAATATTCGCGCGTGGATGGTCGACCTGCAGCGTGAACTCGGCCGCAGCGGTGGCGTGGTGATGGAAGGGCGAGATATCGGGACCGTCGTTTTCCCGGATGCCGACGTGAAGGTTTTTCTGGATGCCTCGCCGGAAGCGCGCGGCCAGCGGCGCTACGAGCAAAATTCGCAGTCGGCGTTGCGCGGAACTTCGGATGCCGACCGCGAGACTGTGCTGCAGGCGCTCCGCAACCGCGATGAGCGCGATCGCAACCGCGCCAACTCTCCGCTGCATCCCGCTGCCGACGCCATCGTGATCGACTCGACGTCCATGTCGCTGGAAGAGGTGCTGGCGCGCATCGAGGAGATCGTGCGGCCGCTGCTGGCGAAAAAACAGTAAGGCCGCGGACTCTCAATCCGCGGCCTCATATTTTTCCCACAGCCTATTGTTGTTCCACCGTCGGCTTTGCTCCCGCTGGTGCTTTGAAGTGTTTCGCGGTTTCGCCGTTGTCGCCGGACTCATTCATGCTCAGCGTGGCGCTGCTGCCTTTGCGCAGCTCGAGGTTGCCGTGCTCGGCTTCCAGATGCAGGCGAACGCCGCCATGGCCGACCGCGCCGTCCAGCGTTTGCCGGCCGTCGTTGTTGGTCATGTGCAGCGGGAAGTCAGTGCGGATGTCCTCATCGCCGCTGGCGTTCCCCGTGACGCTGAAACTGGCGTCCTCCGGCATGGTGAGGACCACATCGCCGGTGTGATCGGCAATCTCCACATTGCCCAGCGGAGAAGCGGTCGCGACGGTCACGTCGCCGTTGCTGTCTTCAATGTGGGCGTCGCCGGCAATCTGCGACATGTCGATGTCTTTTGACTTCGCGATCACGCGGACCGGCCCGGCGGCGCGGCTGATGCTGAGATCGCTTTTGTCGAGGGTCAGCGAACCCACCAGGTGCGGGATCTCCAGGTCCGTCATGCTGGAGTGGTAATGCACCGTGCCGCTCACCTGCTCCAGATGAATATCGCCAAAGAACTCGCCATCGACGCGGGCCTCGCCCTTTACCTCCGAGATGGTGACGTCGTCGCCGGTGCCGTCCACCAGCACCTTGCCCTGCATGTTGTGGGCAGAGAAGTCGCCGTGGTTCATGCGCGCATGCGCATCGGCGGCCATGTCCTCCAGCTTCACGTCGCCATGGTCGTCGGTTACCTGGATGCCTCCGGTCAGCCCGTCGGCCGTCACATCGCCATGCTGAGCGGTGATGGTGGCGTAGGCGGCAGCGGGAACTTCCATGGTGAGATCGACGCGCGTGGCCTCTTTGTCCGGGACGGTGACGACGGCGCCGTTCGAAGAGGTTTCCACCTTGGGCTTCAGTTCCTCAAAAAGTTGGCGCGCCTCGTTGTCCGAAGAGCGATGCACCATCTGGTGCGCGCGGATATGCATCTGCCCATCCGTCGACGGCGTGATGGTGACGTCGCCGCGCGGAACGTTGACGGTAATGGAAGGTTTTGCCGAAGACAGCGCCTGATCGATCTGGACGTCGTTGTCGTGCTCGGGACCCATCCAGCTCCAGAAATCATCGTTGTTGTGATCGCCGAAGTTCCACGCGAAGGGCCCGACCAGATGGCCTTCACGGGCGACAGCGCCCAGGGCGATCATCAGAATCACCAGCCAGACGATTCCACCCATGGGGCGGCGGCCCACCCAGGGACTGCCGGCATCCATGAAGTGCTCGAGCAGCAGCAGTCCGCCCAGCCCGATCAGCAGCATGGGCCACCAGCGCGCGTACCAGGACCAGAAGTCCACGGCGTCCAGATGGCCGGTGGTCAGCATCAGAGCAATAATCCCAATGGTGAGAAGCACTGCGGGAGCGACGAACGAAGGCCGATGCCCTCCTCTCCACATGGCGCGGTAGTAGTCTTTCTGGGCCCGGGCCTGAGCCTTCCACGCTGCCCTTTGCGCGCGGGCTGCGGCACGCGCCTGGCGCGCCTGCCAGCGTGCATCCTGCGAACTGTACGGCGGAGGTGTGCTTGCCATAACTACCCCCTGTCCTCTCCGGTGGCCGGAACAATGGCCGTCGATTGCGGGTTGCTGGCGCTGGTTCCGCCGGGTGCGCCTGGCGCTCCGGCGCCTGGGTAGCCGGCATACGGGAACTGACCCGGAGGAGGCAGCGGATTCTGCGCCAGAATCGCGTTTTCGGCCAGCTTGATCACGCCCCAGGCGATGATGTACAGCGGCCAGCTCATGCTGTAGCTAATGCCGGTGTACTCGTCCAGCAGCGCCGTGACGCCGAAGATCAGCAGGAAGATGGGCCCGCGCATGCGACGCAGAAACAGATACTGGTTCATTGCCCACCTCCGGTCTGGTTCTGTGCGTCAGGAGGCGGCGGGGGAGCGTGCCGGAAATGCATCCTGCCGCCCAGGCTTGTGTTGCGCGCCAGCAGCCAAACGGCAATGCCGATGATGATCAGCGGCCAGCCATGGTGCACCCATCCGAAGCTGAAAAAGCCCAGCGTGTTGAACAGGAACAGCATGCCCAGCAGGATGAGCACAATCGCTCCGATGGGCTCGCGGCGAGCGCGTTCCAGCTCAACCGGCGGTGGTACGGGCGGCACCGGTCCGGCTTGCCAGCCGGGAGGGGGCGGAGGGGGTGCAGCCCATCCGGATGGCGGAGGCGGCGGAGCAGCCCAACCGGGCGGAGGCGGCGGAGGCGCGGCCCAGCCGGCTTGCGTTGCATCGGCGACCACGCGGGCGCGGATGTGCTCGCCCATCTGTCCGGCATACCGGCCCCACTGATGCGCCTGCTGGCGAACCTGCTCGGCCCATTCCACGTAAGGCTGTGTGCCGGGCACAGCGCCCGGAGGAGGCGGAGGCGTTGCCGGTCCGGGAGGAACGGGAGGCGCCGGCGTATGGCCGGCAATGCGGTTCCCCAGCTCATTCAGGCCAAAGGGATCGGGCAGCGGGAGTCCGTCGCGTCGCGCCTTCGCCGTCTGGTGCGCGTCGAAGACCTGGTAGAGGACCCAGAAGGCGATCAGCAGGCCGAAGAACCAGAAACGGCCCGCCATGCCCACCAGGATCACGAACACCAGAACGTGGACGATGGCCTTGATGTACTGGCCGTTGTACATGGCGCCGACGCCGGGAATGAATCCCAGCAACGTTGCTATTCCGGGATTGGGCCCCGAAGACGGAGGCGGCGGCACCGGAGGAATGTATCCCGGAGGAACGGCGCCCGGCCCCGGAGCTGCGGCTCCGGCGGTACGCGCCGTCATGCACGGTTCGCAGTAGATGTTGCCCTGGACGTTGCGCGCGCAGGCGCTGCACAGTCCCTTACCGCAGTTCTGACAATATGCGGTCACCACCGCATCGGGATGATTCACGCAGTAATTCATGCCAGGCTCCTTCCTTCGTACCCGGCGATGACCTGCCGTGGCCCGGCCCTGAAGCTTCTCAGGGGAGTCAAATGAGGTACCTCTGTTATTTGTTGATGGTCTGTTCTGATCGCTTCCGCCTCAGCGCGTGGTGAGTTGCTCTTCGCACGATAGTTGGCGTTGACCACTTCGCCGCGCACCGGAGGAGGATTCAGCCGGCCATCCTTATCGTTGTTTTTGCCGGAGGGCTGCTGTTGTTTCTGGTTCTGCTGCTGCGGCGCGGGCTGGACGTCGCGGCGCATCTCCCGCACTCGCGACTCCAGCTGATAAACGAACCGCATGTTGTCGTAGAAGCGCACCACCGAACCGCGTGCGCCGTAGAACTGACGGGAAATCGTGCTGCCGATGCTGGAGGGCCGCAGGTCGGCAAGGTGCAGATTCGTCACCCGTACGCCGACCATGTCCAGCGTGAGCGCGATCGAGAAGAAGGCCATCGCCACCGTCATCAGCAGGCGCATCTCCTGGAAGCTGCGCCGCGCCGGCAGCGCAACGGCAGCCGCGCCTCCGCCCGCGCTGGCGACCGCAATCACCGGGACCGGAATGGCGCCGACTCCGACGGTCTTGTCCAGGATCCGGTTCACCAGGTCGGCCGGAACTTCGGGCTCGGTATGCAGGAAGCCCAGCCACTCCTGCCCCTGTTTCGCGTGATCCAGCAGATCGGAGCAGGAGACGCAGACAGTGCTGTGGGCGCGGAAAGACTCAGCCTGGGCGGCGGGCAGATGACCGTCGAGCGCGTCGGCGAGCAGCGCCTCCCACTCTTCGCAGCGGAGACCGGCGGCATTCGGCACATTTCCGAACTGGTTCTGGTCCGCCACGTTACACCACCTGCCTTTTACTACGTTCCAGCAGACGAGCGAGTTCCGCCCGTCCGCGGCTGATCCTTGATTTCACGGTGCCTTCGGGGATGTGGAGGACCTGGGCGATTTCCTTGTAATCCAGATCCTGCAAATCACGCAAGATAACAGCTTCGCGGAGCTCCGGCGAGATTTTTGTCAGAGCCTCCTGCACCATTTTCTCAATTTCCTTCTGCACCGCCCGGTCGTGCTGGCTGGGCGCGGAGTCGGCCAGCCGCTGGGCCAGCGGCATCTCGTCGCCATTGCCGTCCCAGCCGCTGTCCATGGAGTCGGTCGAGCGCTGGGCTCGCGAGCGGCGGAAGTGGTCCACCAGCATGTTGCGGGTCATGGTGGTGATCCAGGTCTGGAAGCTGCCCCGGGCCAGATCGAAGGCCGACAGATTGCCGTAAACCTTGAGGAAGACTTCCTGGGTCAGGTCTTCTGCATCCGTAGCTGAGCCGGTGAAGCGATAGCAGAGGCCGTAGACGCGCCGATGGTGCGTTTTCACCAGTTCCGTCCAGGCGAACGAATCCCCTTTCAGGCACCGCTCGACCAGAACCTGGGCTTCGGCTTCCACGGGCTTCTCCACCATGCGCTGACCGGACAGCCCCGGCTTGCCTGCCCACCCCGCGCGCTCGCCAGGAGCGCCGGGTGTGCGCATCGGACCGGGGCGAGGCACGACCGCCGTTCTTGCGGACGGGAACCCCATCATCCCCAAATTCCACGTCATGGCGCCCGCGAAGCTCATGGGCGTTAATACGCAGCCGGAGACACGGCGGTTCCCGTTAACTGCCGGTTAGACAGGCCAGTATACGAGCGTAAGGCTTTTCAACGCGCAAAAACGTTTTACTGGTTTTGCCCGAGAACAAAAAAGGCGCGCCCAGGCCCAATAGGGTCAGAAGCAACGAAGCGGACGCGCCAATCTGTGGAAAAGACGCGCAGCAGTTCAGGGATTACCGCATCGCCCCCACCCCAGGGCGGCGATCTGGTAATCCAGCCATTCCGCCCCCGGATTCCACAACACAGCTTTTCTATTCCCTGATACAAATCGTTCAACGGGCCCCGGTCTGCATCCAACCAAAACCGATCCTGGTGGCCCATGACCCTGCTCCTGCTCCAGATTGCCGTCATCATGCTCGCCACGCTGGGCTGTGGCTGGCTGGCGCTCCGGCTGGGGCAGGCCCGCGTGATCGGGGAAATCATCGGCGGCATTTTGCTGGGGCCTTCGGTGTTCGGGCGCATCGCGCCGCACGCCTGGGCAGGTTTCTTTCCTCAGAAGTCCTTCGCCAGCTTCGACAACCTCTCCACCGTGGGGCTGGTGCTGTTCCTGTTCCTGATCGGCTCTGAGCTGGATTACGAACAGCTCTACCATCAGCGGGTCACCGCGGCCTTTGCCAGCGGGATGAGCATTCTGTTGCCCTTCGCGATGGGGGCGGCTCTGGCGCATTCGCTGCGCATCCGCTTCGCGCCGCACGGGATCGGCAACATTCCCTTCGTGCTTTTTCTCGGCATCTCGATGAGCATCACGGCGTTCCCGGTGCTGGCGCGGATCCTCGAGGAACGCGGTCTGCAAAGCACCCGGCTGGGCACGACAGCGATTCTGTGCGCTGCGGTCGATGACGTGGTGGCCTGGCTGCTGCTGGCGCTGGCGATGGCCCTGATCGGGGCGGAGGGTGGTCCCTCGTCCCTGCCGATGCGGCTCATCGGCCTGGTGGTTTACGTCGTCGTGATGGTGGCCGTCGTGCGCCCGCTGCTGCAAACCCTGGCGCGAAGACGAAAGTCGAACATGCTCTCCTTTGAGGTTTTCGGCGTGGCGCTGGCTCTGACCCTGTTCTCTTCGGCGGCGACCGCGGCCATCGGTGTGCACCCCCTGTTCGGCGCATTTATGGCGGGCGTCTGTTTTCCGCGGATTGAGGAGTGGCAGGTGGCGTTGCGCGCCCGGCTGGATATGGTCGTCTCCGTCCTGCTGCTGCCGCTCTTCTTCGCCCTCACCGGAATGCGCACGCGCCTTGACCTGCTGAACGGCGGCGCCATGTGGATGTGGGCCGGCATCGTGCTGCTGGCGGCCGTCATCGGCAAGATGGGCGGGGCGTCGCTGGCCGCGCGCTACACCGGACAATCCTGGCGCGACGCCGTGGCGCTGGGTGCGCTGCTCAACACGCGCGGGCTGGTGGAACTGGTGGTGCTGAACATCGCCTACAACGTCGGCGCCTTCTCGCCGACGCTGTTCACCATGATGGTGGTCATGGCGCTGATGACCACGATGAGCACCACGCCCATCCTGAACTGGATCGGTGTGGAGGACCGCAGGAAAGAACGCGCGGTCGAGTTTGCCGCAGTGACGCCGGCGAGGAAAGCGTCGTAAATTCGCAGCCCCCAGCCAGGTGCCCCACTCAAGCCCTGATTTTGGCTTGAGCGGGACTCCGCTTACTGCTGCTTCGCCCCGCCCGCTGAGATCGGCGGCGACTGACTCTCCGGGTATTGATACGTCTGGCTGAAGGTGCCGGTGTCGTAGACGGCGCTGCTCCACGGCGCGCTGACGGTGAACCGCACCACGCCCTCGCAACCGCTGAAGTCCACGTTGAACGTGGCGCTTGCCGAGCCGCTGGTCGGGATATCGCCCAGCGCCACCGTGAGTCCGCTCGCTGACGTTAGGGTCGGCGTGCAGGACTTGCCTGCGATCTGCGTGAAGGTGAGTGACTTGATCTGCGTGGCATACGCCGGGCCCACATCGCCGTTGGTTGCCGTGATTGTGAAGACGCGAGTACGTCCAATCGTGCCAGGAACCGCAGACAAGCTAAACGTCATTCCATAGCCAGGCAGATGCGATGGATCGACGATGCCCCAGTAGGCCGGTTTGGCCTGCAGCTTCATGTCGAAGGGCAGCGGGTAATCGGTGCGCGATACCGGGAAGCTGTCGAGCCAGGTATCGTCGTCGGCCATACCCCACATGGTGATGGCGCTCAACTCGCCGCTCTGCGCGCGCGATTTGAAGACGTCGAAGTACGCCTTGTACAGCCAGCCCTGCTCGGCGAGCACGGACGCCGGAATGCTGCTGCCGTAATTCGACGTGCGGTCGCCTGCGTTGTAGACGCTCTCGTCCAGCTCCGTCACCTGCTGCAGGATGCCGGGCAAGTTTTGCGCTACGGTGTCGATGGCGTTCGCCATCGCCGCCGGGCTCGGGTAGTTGATGGCATTGTGCATCTCATGCCCGATGCCGTCGATCGGTACGCCGCGATCCCTGAGCTCCCCGACGACCTTCACCAGGCAGGCCAGCCGGTTGGGATCGGCAGTGCTGTAGTCGTTGAGGAAGAGCTTCGCGTTCGGCGCATATTGCCGCGCCGCCTTGAAGGCAATATCCAAATATTCAGCGCCGAGCACCTTGTAGAACGGCCCATGCACCAGGCAGTCGGATTGGCTGGGATCGAGCGGCTCGTTCACCACATCCCACGCGTAGACCTTGCTGCCGAAGTGCTGCAGCTCAGCCTGAATGTGTTCCTGGATGTTCGCGGTGACCGTTGCCTGATTCGCAACCGAGTTGGTGCCGTCGCCGAACGCATACGAAGGCGTCTGCGCGCCCGTCGCCCACACCAGGTTGTGGCCGCGAATCCGAATGTTGTGGCAGACAGCTTCCCCAACTTCAGCATCGGCGGGACCCCAGTTGAAGCTTCCCTTCGAGGACTCCACCGATTGCCACTTCATCTCGTTGCCGGACGTGATGCTGTTGTAGTGCATTGTGAGCAGGTCGCGATGCGGTCCGGAAAGGTCGGTCGAATCAACCGCAGTGCCGATCGGGAAATCGCTCGCGTAGGTTTGCCACATCGACGGAATATCGGTCTGGATGGTCGGCGGCGCAACGTAGCTCAGCTGGAAGTCGTCCACGTAGAAGCCGACCAGGTCGTTGCTGCCGTTGCTCGTAACGGTTTGCAGATACAGCGTGACCGCGGTGCCGGGATCGGAGTTCGTGCCCATCGTGTAGTTGTTCACGACGATCTGGTGCCAGGCGCCGTCCGCCGGAATGGAAATCCCCGGGTACGAAGTGACACCGGGATAGCTCGTCGTCCCCTGATACGTGGCCTGCAGGCTCATGTTGACGGTGTGCGTCGAACCATCCGTGGGCTGCAGCATGACCCAGACGCTCAGGTTGTAAACCGAGCCGACGTACATCTTGTTGGTGACGGCGATCGATGGGCCATCCCAGTTGGCGATGCGGTTGGTGACCAGCAGGCTG
>DATGJK010000328.1:0-6361 GCA_035295245.1 Acidobacteriaceae bacterium | reverse complement strand
TGGGACCCTCCCGCTTGTCCCCGATATGAAGAATCTCAGCGTCACGCAGAACAATCACGCTGCCATGCTCTATATAAGCTATGGCTCCTCGCACCCACACCACACATCCTCTTTCGGCGATTTTTAATTGCGGCGGGAGGTCCGAAATGGTCACCTGAACGGTCACTCCGGGGAGCTCGAAGCAAATGGCCCATTCCCGGGCAATCTTCGTCAGACTGGCAAGCCGCAGTCTCCACTGAACAGGTAGGCCGTTGTACTTCTGGGGAGCTGAGAGACTGTCGTATGGGGACAGCTTCGCCAAGGCTTCGCTTATGTCTATAGGCGAGGGCGTCGTCTCAACACCGAATGGTGGAAACTTGCCAGCCATAGGAGACGGCAACCGGCTCTGCAGTTTCCGCTTTCTCCCCTTGTGCCACGCCCAACCGAGAATAGCGAACCCTACCGGTACGCCGACCCCACTGAACACCCATTCATACCAAGCCATGAGCACATTAGAGCACCGGAAGCCCGGGAAAGTTCTCTACGTCGGCGGACCGAGAGTGCCCTTCGTCGTAAAACGCAGAGCGAGTACCTTGAAAAGTGCTTTGGTCCCCTACATTTTGCGACGGGGGTGGGCAGATGAATTAAGATCCTCACCGCCACCGAGCACTGTCCGTGGCTTAAAGAAATTTCTCTCCGCCGAGCGGATACCGTTCTCTCGTTATAAAAATCGCAACCACGCCCTCTCCGCCGATCTGCTTAACGGCTTCGAGGAACCTCGATAGTCTCGCTATAATCTGCTGTTACGGACCCAAATTCAGTGTGGTATCAGAATTGTGGCATCAGAACCGCCTGCGGGCGGACCAACGGATAATGTCGATCGATGTTGACCTTTTCGCCGGAGCCGGCGGCCTCGCTGTCGGTCTCAAGACGTCCGGATTCGCCCCGGCAGATCTATACGAACTCGACCATTTCTCTTGCGAAACGCTCCGACACAACACGAAGTCGCACCAACCGACGCTATCGGGAAACGTTCGCGAAGGCGATGTACGCAAGGCTGAGTGGGACGGGCTGAGCGGAAAGGTTCGATTGCTGGCTGCCGGCGCACCATGCCAGCCATTCAGCCTCGGCGGAAAACATCGCGCCGAAAACGACGGCCGCAACCTGTTTCCCGAGGTCATCCGGGCGATCCGGGAGTTGCGTCCATCGGCTGTTTTTCTGGAGAACGTCCGGGGACTGCTCCGCCATGCCTTCCAACCGTATTTTGAATATCTGCTTCGGCAGGTCGAATGTCCTTCGGTTGAGCCGAAGCCGCAGGAACTCTGGCAGAGCCACGACGAGCGCATCAGGCGGTACCAATGCTCCGTTGGGTATGAGCCAGAGTATACCGTCTCATGGCGGCTGGTCGATGCCGCTGATTACGGCGTAGCGCAGAACCGGCAACGCATTTTTATTGTTGCTACGCGCGGAGATCTGCCGCCATACCGCTTCCCGCGTCGGACCCACAGCCGCGCTGCGCTCGTGCGCTCTCAGATCTCCGGCGAATATCGACGCCCGTCGCGAGAATGCCGAACCAGCCGCCCTGCAGAATCTGGAAGTCGCGCAGGTGAACGTTCCGGCAGTTCTTCAGGGCAATGGATTTGTTCCCGACTCCCTGTGTTCGCCGGCCCGCGGGATTGTGGTTCTCCGGGCCGTTGCTGCGCACGAGTCCCTTCCCCCAGATGTGTCCTGGCCCATAGATCGAGACGTCGTGCAGGTTCTCGCCCCAGAGCAGGCTATTGTGCCAGTGATTGTGCCCATAGTCCTGGTACGCTTCCCACGGCTGCACCGGCTCGGGATCGTCGTAGCCGCCGGCCTGGCCCTCCGGCAGCGGATCCGCAGCGACGATCACCGCGCCCTGATCCAAAAACAGCGCGACGTTGCTCTTCAAGTGAATCGAATAGCAGAGATAATTTCCCGCCGGGAACCATACTGTCCCGCCGCCGTTCGCCTCGGCCGCTTCAATCGCGCGATTGATGGCCGGCGTGTCGATGCTGGTCCCGTCGCCCTTTGCGCCGTACGCGCGCACGCTGATGGACGGTATGCCGTGCTGCGACTCCGACGGTGGCTGAGTCTCCTGTGCCGCGATTGGCCGAGTCATTGCAGACCCGGATGATGAGGTGACCAGCCCCGCCATGCCCGCGCTCGCCAACTTCAGAAAATCCCTGCGTATCTTCTCCACGCTTCTCTCCTGCTCCTTCCGATTTCTAATCACCGCTCGCCTCGATTAATGCGGCAGCCCCGTTTTGATTGGCTTGGCAAACTCCGCGCTGGCCTGGTTTGACGGCGGACTCTCTCCATTGCCGTTCACGGCGCGCACCTCATAGGTGTATGTCCTGCCCTGACTGACAGCTTTGTCTTCGAAGTGCGGCGTCGTAATGCCGCGCGTAATGACAAGAAACGAGCCGCCGCTCCCGCTCTCTTTGCTGATCGTGTACGTCGTCGCCGCCGGCACCGCGTTCCAGCTCAGTTCCACACGCCCCGCCGACGCCGCAGCACTTAATCCGTTCGGCGCCGCGGGAGGTGGGCCGCTGGGCAGCAGCCCGTAAGCGCAGAACTGGCCGCTGCCGACATTCTCTGTGCCGAAGCTCGGCAGATACACCTTCCCATTCGCGACCGTCGGCGGCGCCATCTTTGAGTAATTGCCGCAGTCATCCCGGTTCGTATCCTGAAGCGAGTTCCACAGCTCGTGCATAATGTCGTCTGCCGCATAGGCGTGCAGGATCCCCGGCCGTGACTCATGCCACGAATCGCCGCTGGCGTGAATCGCCGCCCAGAGAATCCCATCCTTGTTGCCATTCGCCGAGAGCGACAGCATCGCACCCGGATGCCCCTGGTTGGCCTCCGGCCGCATCTGGAACGGCGTGGCATCGAAGGTGTGCCCGTTGAATTTGTACGCGCGCAGATGGTCGCGCTGTCCCCACATGTAGATCGTCGGCCCGTTCTTCGCGCCGTCCCAGTACACGATGCTGTGCAGATGCGAACTGGTCGCCTGAAAGTGCTGCACGTCCCCGCCAAGGTGACCCATGTGCTCGGTGTCTACCACGTAAAGAACGCCCTGCTTGCCCCCGTCGATTACCTCATGCGTTCCCGGGATCAGCGTCGCTCCTGACGAATCGACGTCGGCATCCTTGGCGTCCAGAGCATCGTGGTCGGGCGGCGTGAACCAGTCGAGCAGGTTCAGGTGCGGATCGAACTTGAGGAAGCTCTCGCCGAAGTTCTGCTTCCCGTCCCAGCCTCCGTTGGCCGTGACGACGTAGATGTTCCCCTGTTCGTCGACGGCGGGGGCCTGCCCCGACTGCCAGATGCTGCCTTCGCTTCCTGTCGGCGTCGTGTTGAATACCGCCGTCTGGCGCAGCGTCTTCGCATCGAAGGCAAACAGGAATCCGTGATACGGCTCCTTGTCGCAGTGCGAAGAGTAGCCGACGTAGATTTGCCCATTCGCTTCCGCCAGCGCCGGACGCTGATTCTCCATCAGCGCATTGAACTGCGGCGCCTGAATGTCAACAGGACTGCCGTCGAGGTCCGTCCCGGTGGCCAGATCGAGCGCATGGAGCCGCTGCACGAAATCATCGCGCAACCGTGTATCCGCGACGACATACAAGATCCCGGTATTCAGGTCGATGACCGGCGTGCCGGCAATTCCCATGTTGCCGTTCATGTCGAGACACTCGAAGTTGCCGTCGTTCACGTTGGGCGGCGTGCCAAAATTCACATGCCACAGCGGGCCGGACGCCTCGTCATCGTTTGCATCGAAGGCATACACGCTGTTGTTGACGGTCGTAATGTAAACCACGTCGTGTGTCCCGCCACCGATGCGTACATTCGTGACGATCAGCGGCTGCCCATAGACCTGATCGTCGACCACGCGGTGAAACAGCATCCCAAACTGCTTCACGTTGACGTTCGCAGGCGTGAGCACGGTCTCCTGCAGATTGGCGCCCGTCCGCTCGCGATTGTTGTGCTGCGTTACGAGGTTTGCCGCAGGCATCGCGGAAGCGGTAAACCCGAACAGTGCAACTACCGCAATGGCTCTCATTTGTGCCCGCCTGTTTTTCAACCCGTCTTGCAACTGCGACCTCCTGTTCGTCAGCTGTGACTGCTCTGTTCCAGCCATTCGCCCGATAAGCGTCCTTGTGAGGAGC
Source organism: Acidobacteriaceae bacterium (assembly GCA_035295245.1). GTDB lineage: Bacteria > Acidobacteriota > Terriglobia > Terriglobales > Acidobacteriaceae > Palsa-343. The sequence continues at coordinate 2,198 of DATGJK010000328.1, read as the reverse complement.
CGGCTGTGGCGCTCGCCCCGTCGTATGACAGCTCTGGGTTTCCGGATCGGCCCCAAGAGACTGGGGTAGTCATAGCTCGCGTGGTCAGCTTCGCCCCCATCGGCCATCGACAGTTGTGATTAGTGGCTCTTAAAGTGCATGTCCGCAAATTGAAGAAATCGCTCCCAATCGGCCTCTGTTATTTCGTGTCCTTCTGAGTGAACGTCGAAACCGATTGCGTGCATGATCGGCTGATTCGGAGGCGGAAATACATCCGTACCAAGCCCGTCTCCTCCGAGGAGCTGAAACACCGGCCCCGCCGCAACCGCAGCCAGGAACGTACCGCGCGGGTCAGACCATTGATCAAGCGATCCGGTTGAGAGAAATACAGGGCGGGGTGCGATGAGTGCAAGCAATTCGTCCGAGTCGACAGGCAACCTGCCGGGATCATCCATATATTTGCCGAAGTTAGGAGCGAATTGATACGGCCAGTGCAGAAAGAGGTTTTTGGCCGTTTCACCGTAATTGTGGCGAAGCAGAGACGCGCCCGCCTTTCCGGAACAACTGTCTATCACCATGGCAAAGCGTGGATCCTCTGCACCCGCCCAGAGAACCGTCTTACCGAGGCGGGACTGTCCCACAATGGCGACCTGCTTCGCATTTACGCTCTTGTCGGTTTCCAGATAATCCATCGCCCGGCTCAAGCCCCACGCCCACGTGCCAATTGCGCCCCATGCATCCGGGGCCCGATCCTGCTCGCTCTGGCCGGGTTTCGCAAAGAGCTTGCGGACACTATATTCGTAACCACCAATAAAATCGGGCTCGATGTCGTTGTAGCAGATGACAGCTATGCCGTAGCCTCGGGCGAGGATCTTTTCGACAGGCCACCTGTCTGATGTTGCGTTGTGCACCGGCCACGCAGGCACCTTGATTTTCTGCCTTGTGTTCCAAATCTCCTTGATCTGAACGCCGGGGTCGTCCGCAATGGCATTCACTCCGGAAAAGCTGAGGCACAGAAACAGGGGTACCGGCCCCGAAGCGCCAACCGGGAGATAGATCAGCATATTCGCCCGGGGACCTGTTCCATCGCGTTTGAAGTCGATCATCACCTGTTTGCGAACAGCCTTACCGCCCAGCGCATGCTGATCGACGTTCAATACCTCGTAACGAATTCCGAAAGGATCAGGACGTGTGGGCGTACGTCCATAAACGTTTTCCTCAAACAAATGGAGTAACTGCGGTCGACGCTTCCGATACCAGGAGCCGGAGTTACGAACTTCTTTTCCGCTTTCCAGTTTCAGCGGATCAGGAAGGATGTAACCCCCTGCTTTGCTCTCGTCATAGTTGACCGGAATCGGCTCGCCATGGGGACCGTGCAGAACGAAGGACTTTGCGTCTCCAGGGTTCCAGGGTGTCGCTTTTGGGGCAGTCGTCTGGGCGTCAGTTTCCGATTGTGCGAGGCTGGGCGACGCCAGCCCGCAATCGCACGAGCAAAGCAGAAGGGCAAGAACACATCCAGCCCATAACCTGACGCAGCGGAAGCGGCCGTCCTGTAACGGCCAGATGGAGATTTGTCGCATAAACGTCCTCAAGAGCCTTGTAATTGATGCACGGGGGCACCTCTTCGGCATCGACGCCCCAACAGAGGCTTCGCCTACAGCTGATTTAGCGCTCCAGATCGCCCGGTTTCTCGGAATTGCCCGGTTGATCGAGAAGCTGGATCGTCGATGCCGGACCCAGTTCTTTATAATCGGCTAGCGTCCATACCACCTTTTTGTCTGGTGTGACTTCGACGACCTCGACCGCACCCGGCCACGCAGACAGCGGGAGTTCGCCCGGCCAATTGCAAATCACGGTATCGCCGTTGGCCAGGCGATCAACTTCCTGAACCGTGTGAAACGTAATCCCCGGCAAATCGCTTCGGTTGATCTCCCACACGGTCTTGCCTTCGGGATTCACTTCACGAACGTATCCGTGCTGATTGCCGCTGATCAGAGTGTCGCCGTTCCTGAGACGCACTGCAGCCCATGCGGACGGTGCGTCCACCGACCAGAGCTGTTTGCCCGCCCACGTGTATTCCGCCACTTTGCCCATGTCCAGATGGGGAACCAGCAACGTCCCCTTGCTCGTCATTCGTACATGCCGAAACTGGCCGTGGATCTGCTGAGAACGTGTCTGCAGCACCAGCTGTTTCTCAATCTTTCCGTTTTTCTTGTTCA
>DATGJK010000327.1:0-4551 GCA_035295245.1 Acidobacteriaceae bacterium | reverse complement strand
TGCGCAGTGGGCGCGCCTTCGGCTGGACAGCCCCATTGCGAACCATCGCCATCAGCCGCGGAAACCGCCGCACCCCATGCGTATAAATGCCGTCGCGCGTAGTGTCGGCGAAGAGGCGCGCGCACAACGCTGCGTCCCCCGCATCGAACCCGGCCCGCGTCAGGACCGCGCTCAGCCGCTCAACCAGCTCGGCAAACGGCACACGGATGATGTCGGCGGCATCAGGAATTGACGGCGAACCGCTGGCCATGCACCCGAGAATAACAAGTCACGAGCAAGTCACGAATGTCCCGGATCAGGCCGCCCGCTTCACATCGCCTTCAGCAGCTTCACCAGGCGTGCAAACGCCTGCTCGCGGGCCGTCTTGTTCGCGGGATTCGTATTGCCGGGATCTTCACCCGCGCGCATGAATCCGTGTCCCGCGCCATCGTAGGTCACCGGCTCGTACTTCTTGCCAGCCTGCTTCATCGCTTCAGTCGTCCCAGGAACGGTCGCTCCCACGCGCGCATCGTTGCCCGCATAAAACCCGTATACCGGCGCGGTGACGGTCGAGATGTCCGCCGGAGCAGTCCCGTAGAACACGAACGCCGCGCTCAGATCCCTGCGGTGTGCCGCGAACGCGAACGACTTCGACCCGCCCCAGCAGAACCCCGCTACGGCAATCTTGCCGTTCGCCGCCGGCAGCTTTTTTCCGTAATCCGCAGCGGCATCCAGATCGGCCATCACGCCGTCAGGGTCCAGCCCGGAGACAGCCTTCACCGCCGCATCCTGGCTCGGGAACTCGCTCGATCCGCCGCCGTTTGGACCAAACCCGCTGAGCAGGTCCGGCTCGACGACAATGTATCCTTCCGCCGCCACTTCGTCGGCCATCTCTTTGGCCCAGTCGGTGAGGCCAAAGATCTCGTGGATCATCACCACCACCGGCGCTTTGCTTTTCACTTCGGGATAGACCACCAGCGCCTGCACCGTGCGCGTGCCATGCTTCAGTGCAACGTATTCGTGATGGCGCGGCGAGGCGTCGAAGCGGCTTTTCGCCCACTCCTGTGAATGCATCGAAGGAGCTGCACAAACCGCGATGGCCAGCGCGGCGAGTTGGGTGAAGAGGCGAAGTCGCGTCGTCATAGGCGAGCAGTCTAGCCAGGGAGCCGATCGCCACACAAGGGGTCGCCAAAAGACTCGTTCCGCGAAGCGGAAGACTCTCGATTTCCAAGGCGCCTGGACTCTCCCTCGCAACGCCCGGCCCATGTACAGTGTCAGCAGGGAATGTTTTTCGCGCGATGGATATCGTAGGGGTCGGACTGAACGCCACGGACACCGTAATCCCCGTGCCCCACTACCCGCTGTCCGGATCCAAAGTTGAAATCCGCTCCGCGGCTCTTCTGCCCGGAGGCCAGGTTGCCACCGCCGTTGTCGCCTGCCGCCGCTGGGGAATGGCCGCACGTTACGTCGGCAAGCTCGGCGACGATCATGCTGCGCAGCTCCATTGCTCCGAGTTCCACAAGGCCGGCATCGACGCCCGCATTGTCACCGCTGCCGGCTGCTCCAGCCAGCAATCCTTCATCCTCGTCGAAAGCTCCGGCGAACGCACCGTCCTCTGGAAGCGCGATCCGCGCCTCACCCTCCGCCCCGAAGACCTTCGCAAAGAGTGGATCACCGACGCCCGCGCGCTGCTCGTCGACGGGCACGACACCGAAGCCGCCATTACCGCCGCCACCTGGGCGCGCGAGGCCGGCATCCCCGTCATCGCCGACCTTGACGAACTCTATCCCGGCGTCGACCGCCTCATCCCCCAGATCGATTACCTCATCGTCAGTCGCGACATCCCCGCGCAGCTGGCTGGCGGATTCGATCTCCGCGAATCCCTGATGCGCATCCAGGGAAAATTCGGCTCCCGCCTCGCCGCCGCCACCCTCGGCCCCGAGGGCGTCCTCGCTTACGATGGCCGCGATTTCTGCTACCGCCCTGCCTTTCGCGTGTCCGTTGTCGACACCACCGGCGCCGGCGACATCTTCCATGCTGGATTCATCTACGGCCTCCTGCAGGACTGGCCCCTCGAAAAGAGCCTCGACTTCGGCTGCGCCGCCGCCGCCCTCAACTGCACCGGCGTCGGCGCTCGCGGCGCCATCCAGCCTGTCGAGGACATCGAACGCCTGATGGCAACCGGCTCACGGTATGACTCCGCCTTTGAGTAGAGCAGATTAGGACGGGTTCCCCTTCAGGCCCGTGCTGGCTTGAGTGGGAAACAGGTGCCCATTCGCCGCTCACGAACCACTAACAACCAGCAACTAACCACTAACAACTAGCAATTCACCCGCGACCGAAACTTCAGTTTCCCGCGAATCCCCATCCGGAACCGGTACAGCGCTCCGCCCACCAGCACCCGCGTCGGATCGTATCCCACCGGCGCGAGCATCAGGCAATTGTTCATCGCCGCCGTAGTCACGTAAATCTCATCCAGCTCCGGCCCGCCAAACACCAGCGACGACGTCTGCTTCGCCGGCAGCTCTACCTTGCGCTCGCGCCGGCCTTCCGGATCGTAGCGCGTCACGCATCCTCCAAACCAGTGCGCGATCCACAGGAAGCCCTCCGCATCCACGGTCAATCCATCCGGCATGCCTTCCGCGCGATCGATCCGCACGAACACGCGCCGGTTGCTCAGCGCGCCGTCGCTGCGCCGCCAGTCGTACGCGTAAATACACCGCGCCACCAGATCCGTGAAGTACAACGTGCTGCAATCAACCGAAAACGCCAGCCCATTTGAGAAGCAAATCCCCTCATCAACAATGTGCACGCTGCCATCGGTGTCGATGCGAAACAGGTAACTCGGCGGCGACGTCCCATCCGGATTCAGGTGATACGACCCCGAATACACGCGCCCCTCCGGATCGGCGAGGCAATCGTTCAGCCGCATCTCCTGCCCGTCAGCCTCGCTCGCCAGCAGCGCCGGCTCACTCCCCGCATTCCACAACCACGCCCCCTGGCCGCTGGTCGTCAGAAACCCGCCGCCTTCCTGCAGGCAAAATCCGTTCACCGTAAATCCGGAATGCAGCAGCTCGTGCCGCCGCTCGCGCCACAGATACCGATAGAACTTCTGCCCGTCGATATCCGTCCAGTAGAGCGCCTGCTCGCGCTCATCCCAGTGCGGACCCTCGCCGCACAGATCGCCGTTGTCCGCAATCACTTCCAACGCCGGCCTGATCACGTTCGCCGCCATTTCCTGTGCGCCCATCTTCGCCCGCCCCACCTGTTCCGCAGAAATGAATGCTTTCAATATTACCCCTCGCCGTGATATGTTGGCAGCTTCCGACGAACAAAAAGCCCGCTGGAGGATCGCTCGATGCGTCTCAAAAACCGCGTGGCTCTGGTCACCGGAGCCGCCATGGGAATCGGCAAGGCGATCGCCCAGCTATTCTCCCAGGAGGGCGCCCGTGTCGTCGCCGCCGATATCAACCAGGCTGCCACCGAAACCGAGCGTGAGATAGTCGCCGCCGGCGGCGAATGCCTCTTCGTTCGCACCGATATCAGCCGCGAATCCGACGTCGAAGCCGCCGTACGCGCCGGAACCGAACGCTTCGGCCCCATCGACATCCTGCTCAACGTCGCCGGCATCGCCCACGAAGCGCCCGCCCATCAGCTCAGCCTCGAAGACTGGCATCGCGTCCTCGATGTCAACCTCACCGGCTCGTTCCTCTGCGCGAAGCACGTGCTCCCTGGCATGCTCACGCTCCACCGCGGCTCCATCGTCAACATCAGCTCGGTGCAGGGGCTCTTCGGATTCCCCGGCTACCCGCACTACGCCGCCAGCAAAGGCGGCCTCATCGCCATGACCCGCCAGCTCGCCCGCGAGTACGCTTCCGCCGGCATCCGCGTCAACTGCATCGCCCCCGGCACGGTCGACACGCCCATGAACGCCGGGGTGCTCTCCCGGGTTGCCGATCCTCAGGCGCTGAAAGATGCGTGGAACAAAATGCACCCGCTCGGCCGATTCGGTCAGCCCATCGACGTCGCTTATGCCGCCCTCTACCTCGCCTGCGACGAAAGCTCCTGGGTCACTGGCCAGTGTCTCGCCATCGATGGAGGCGTCTCCTGTGCCGTCCTCTGATTGTTGTCATCCTGAGCGAAGGTCGCGCAGCGACCGCAGTCGAAGGACCTGCATTTGCTTTTTAATTCTCCCGCATGACTGACCTCCTCACCCTCGAACAGCTCACCGACCACGTCCCCTCGGGCGCGCGCCTCGGCATTGGCGGGGTCCATCTCTCCCGTCTTCCCCTCGCCCTGATCCGCGCGGTGATCGCTACCGGGAAAAAGGAATTCGTCTTCGCCAGCTGGGGCGGCGGCCTCCCGCTCGAGCTCTTTCTCGAAGCCAACGCCGTCCGCAAAGTGATCTTTTGTTTTTCCTCGCTCGACATCTACGGACTCGCCCCGCGTTTCCGCGAAGCGCTCGAGCGGCAAAAGGTCGAAGTGGAAGAATGGTCCGCCCTCGCCATGATGCAGGGCCTGCACGCCGCTCACTTCCGCCTGCCTGAAATGCCTTTCCAACTCCCCGCCGGC
>DATGJK010000326.1:0-2934 GCA_035295245.1 Acidobacteriaceae bacterium | reverse complement strand
AAACAGCTTCTGGCACAGCCGTCAGGAGAGCGACGCAATCAACCAGTGGCGCGATCAGAACCGCGACCTGGTGCGCGCCCGCCAACAGCGCATGCTCGACGAGTACTTCGGCCGCGTGAAGAAAGACGGAACACCGGCGGCCCCGGCACAGTCGGTAGAACAAGCCAGCGTCAGCCAGAGCCGCCGCTAAGGATCGAAGTTGCTGGTGACTCGGCAGAACACCTTCGCTGCGTATGTGAAGCCCACTTCGGCTACAATCCGGGCCATGAAATCGGACGCTGTGCCTGACATCGTTGGCGTCGCGGCGGTCGCTCTCGCATCCGGAGCGGTCGTTGCAGCACTCCACCGCATGCGGGCGGTGAGCCAACCCTGGGCTTTCTGGCTTGTCGCGCTGCCACTCCTTGTCGGCGCGTCGGTGTGGGCGTGGTACGGAAGCGACCGGACCAGCAGTTGGGACCGCAGGAAGTGGGGCTATGCCGCAATTGGCAGTCTGTTGTGCGGAACAGTCTTCTTCGCCATTGACGTTCTGGTCGGTAGCTTAGATGGGCATCACAAGACCTTCCTGGAAGCCGCGTCGCATTCGGGAATGCTCGGTCTTCCGCTGACGATCCTGGTCTGCCCGGTCGGTACTGTTATTGCTTTCGGAGGCTGGCTTCGATCCCTCGTGGAGCAGACGTCGCACGCAGCGCCGCCTCACTCCTGAGTACGACCCCGGTCCCGCACGGCAAAGACAACATCGCGAACCGCGGCCACGATCGATGCGGGTTCCTCCGCATGCGCATTCATTGCAAGCTGCCCACCATTGGCTCACCGGGGGCAGCCGCTCCTGGCCTGTTTACCCGCAACACGCATATTGCGAAGCCAAACATCGCCAGTTGCCTCTACAATTCGTCACTGTGCAGGAACACTGGAGGCCGGAGGGTCCGAAAATGGCGAACAAGACATTCGTGGAAAAGGCTGCGGAGAAGGTTGGATACGGCCTTGCGATGGCGGAAGACCTCGCAGGTACGGTGAAAACGGCGATCGGTTCGGCCGCAGACGCCCTGAAGGATTTACCCAGCAAGGAACCGAAGCAGGCGGTGAAGAAAGCAGCGGGAACGCCACCCACGAGGAAAGCTGCAAAGAAATCTCCCGCAAAGAAGCCCGCTGCGAAAAGGTCTCCGGCAAAGAAGTCTTCAGCCAGGAAATCTTCGACGAAGAAGTCTTCGGCGAAGAAGTCTCCAGCGAAGAAGGCTGTCTCAAAGAAAGCTGCGAAGAAGCCCGCAAAGAAAGCCGCCCGATCGCGCCGATAAAGCACGGCGGTCCAGGCTTTGCACCCGTTGGGCTTACTTGCTTAACACCCTGGACGCCGCCTGCTGCAGCGTCACCGAGTCAGGCTCGCGCGTGAACGACGTCTTAACGTCGTCCTCCTGCTCCGAAATGCTCTTGAAGATCAGCGCGTGGCCTTCAATGTGGATATGGCTTTCTGTGATGTCCCAGATTCCGTTGCCCACATCCCTCCGTTCGATTCTGAAGGTGCCGCCTTGATTGAGCTTTCCCAGGAGCCCTGCGCCAAAGTCGACATCGTGAACGAGATGACCCTTGAATTCGACGATTCGGTCTCCGCGAAGAGTAAGAAACCCCTGCATCGCCGAGAAAACACGTGCCTCGCGTGTGGGAGGATTGAAGGATGCTTTGGGCGAGAAGGCCAGCGTCGTCGTCCTCCGGTTGCGGCTCGAGATCTTCCAGTCGAAGGCCACAGGAAGCAGTTCCAGCATGGAGCGGGCGCGCTGATCGTCGCGGCTCTGGTCCTGCCGCTGTTGTGCCTGGGCAGATGCATCCTTAACGAAGGACTCAACCTGGTGCCGCTGATCGGCCGTTGATACCGGATGGCCGTTCTTCTCCGTCACCCGAATCACAGCTCCGGAATGGGTTTGCGCCACCCATTGCACGACGCTGTCATTCGGCTTGCGATCCACTTCATGAAAGACCCAGCACGAGTGATCCGTGTCGTCTGCGTTGAGCTGAACCTGCACTGCCCGCTTCACCAGGCTTTGCACGTCCTGCGCACGAGCCTCTCCGCCGAGCGCAACCAGGATCGCGAGCGCCGTCAATGCCACAAGACCGTGTTGACGAACCGCATGTTTCATCAGCTTGTCAGATGCACTGTGGCCGTCAACCGGCATTTGCGGCGATAGGGACCCATGGCAACGCCCCGGGCTGCTTCACCCAAAACCCATTCCGCCTCGCTCCCGCCCCGGACCATGCGATACCCTCTCCTGTTATGCCCGAAGCCCTTTTGCTCGCGGGTCAGCCCCTTACTCTGGATGACATTGGTGCGGTAGCCCTCCACGGCCGCGGCGTCGCTCTCGATCCCGTCGCCCTGCCCGGCATCCGCGCCTCGCGCAAGGTCGTTGCCGACCTGCTGGCCCGCGGCGGCACCGCCTACGGCATCAACACCGGCTTCGGCAAGCTGTCCGATGTGCACATCGAGCCGGGACAGGTACAGGCGCTGCAGCGCAACCTGGTGCGCAGCCATTGCTGCGGCCTCGGCGACCCGCTCCCGCAGCACGCCGTTCGCGCCATGCTGCTGCTGCGCGCCAATGTGCTGGCAAAGGGCTTCAGCGGCGTTCGCCCGGAGCTGATCGAAGCGCTGATCGCCTTCCTCAATCGCCGCATCCACCCCGTGATCCCCTCGCGCGGATCGGTGGGCGCCAGCGGAGACCTTGCTCCCCTCGCGCATCTTGCCCTCGCCTTGACCGGCGAAGGCGTAGTGGACTTCGAAGGCCGTCAGGTTCCTGCCGGCTTTGCGATGCTGCAGTCTGGCCTTACCCCGGTCACGCTCGAGGCCAAGGAAGGCCTCGCTCTCCTCAACGGAACCCAGGCCTTGACGGCCGTCGGCGCGCTGGCCCTCGCGCGCGCTTTGCGCGTCGTCGAACTGAATGATCTCGCCGG
>DATGJK010000325.1:0-9257 GCA_035295245.1 Acidobacteriaceae bacterium | reverse complement strand
CTAAGTTCAGGATATCGGATTGGAGCTTGTTTTCGACCAGGTTTGCTGGCGTGGAAGTGGTCTGGAATGTGGGGGGACACGAAGGTAAGGGTTGACGGGGGAGGGCAGGGGGTAGGGTGTAGGGGGTAGGGTCTAGAGCGAAATGCTGGTATTGCGGGCGACTCGGGCCAGAATCATGAATTCTTGCGATTAGGAATCCGATCCCGGCCAGGAAGGGCGCGACGAGGTTGCGCAGCAGCCATGGCTCTTTCGCCTTTCGCACGATTCGTATGTTAGCCCGAATTTCGGCTCGCATTTGATGAGGGGATCATTCCGTCGCGAATGCGTGGGAGATGCGCGAGGAGGGGGGATGAATTCGCGCTCTGCGCGAATCCCATGTCTCCAACGGAGGAGACATGGGGCACCCGAATTGTTGAGGAACTGAGACATGGGAACCCTGTTTCAGGGCGTGGACTGGGCGATGTGATTGGGCTGGGGTTCGGGGAATTTGGGTTGTTCGGGGAGGGCGGCGCCGTCGGCGCGGGGGTCGGAGGCGCCGTAGTTTACCTGGGTCGCGCTGTTGTGGAGGACGGCCTGGCCGCGGCCCATCGCGGTTGTGTATTCCTTGCGGATGTTTAGTTGATGGCCCATGCGGGTGAGGGCGTCGAGGGTGGTCTGGCCGACGCGGTTTTCGATGACGATGCGGCAGCCGAGCTCATGCGAGACGGTGAAGCGCGGCTCTTCGAGGGCGGCCTGAATGTTCATGTGGTAGTCGGCGATGCTGGAGACGAACTGGGCGTGGGCGAGGGGCTGGTTCCATCCGCCCATGATGCCGAAACCGATGTGCTCGTCCCCGCGCTGCATGAAGGCCGGGATGATGGTGTGCAGGGGGCGCTTGTGTCCGGCGAGCGCGTTGGGGGACGCGGGGTCGAGGGTGAACATGGCGCCGCGGTCCTGCAGGAGGAATCCAAAGCCGGGGACGGTGATGCCGGAGCCGAACTCCTGGAAATTGCTCTGGATGAAGGAGACGATGTTGCCGTCGCGGTCGACGACGGTGAGATACGTGGTGTCGGTGCCGTGGAGGGCGGCGGGGGCGACGTCGCAGTTGGCTTTGGTGGGGTCGATCTGTTTTGCGCGCTGGGCGGCGAATTGTTTTGAGAGGAGCTGATCGACCGGGATTTTGGAGAAGCGGGGATCGCCGACATAGTGCTGGACGTCAGCGTAGGCGAGCTTCATGGCCTCGATGCGGGTGTGGAGTTCGGCGGGGCTGCGCGGATCGGGCGCTGGCGGGAATTGCTCCATGATGTTGAGCATTTCGAGAGCGGCGATGCCGTCGCCGTTGGGGGGCAGCTCGTAGACGGTCCAGTCGCGGTAGGTGGTGGAGATGGGCTCGACCCATTCGGCGGAATACTGGGCGAGGTCGCCGGCGGTCATGGCACCGCCGAGGTCCTGACTGGTTTTGAGGATGGCCTGGGCGATGACGCCGCGGTAGAAGGCGGACTCACCCTGATCGGCGACGATGCGCAGGGCGCGGGCGAGGTCGGGGTTGCGGAAGATTTGTCCGGCAGCGGGGACCCGGCCATCGGGGAGGAAGACGCGGCGGCTTTCGGCGTTGTCTTTGAGGTTCGGGGCGGAGGCGCGCCAGTAATCGTGGATCATCTCGGGCACGGGGACGCCGTGCTCGGCATAGAAGATGGCGGGCTCGAAGAGCGCGGGCCAGGGCAGATGTCCGAAGCGGTCATGGAGTTTGGTCCAGCCGTCGACCATGCCGGGAACGGTGACGGAGTCGATGCCGAACTGCGGCATGGCGGTGTCGCCTTTGGCGCGGAGGCCGTCGATGGTGAGCGCGGCGGGAGACCAGCCGCTGGCGTTCAGTCCGTAGAGCTTGCCGGATTTCGCGTCCCAATAGATGGCGAAGAGGTCGCCGCCCATGCCGTTCATCATGGGCTCGGAGACGTTGAGGACGGCGTTGGCGGCAATGGCGGCGTCGACGGCGGAGCCTCCCTGCTCGAGCACGCGGGCTCCGGCCTGCGAGGCCTGGACCCAGGCGGTGGCGACGATGCCGTATTGCGAGGAGACGACGGAGCGGCCGTACGAGCGATCCTGCGCGACCAGCGAAGCGGCGGTGAACAGAGACAGAAGAGCAATGAGGGCGTGGCGGGATGCGGTCAAGCGGTGCCTCCTCGTTGGCGGAAGTCCACAGTACCAGAGAGCGCAGCGCGCATCGCAATGAGGGGAGGCTGCTTGCGCAGTGCACGCCACCTGACGCCCCGGCTTTACACCCTGGGGGAGCCTCAGTAGACTTGGAATTTCGGAGCCGAGGAGGCGTGTGCCTTCATCCACTTCGGCCACGGGTTCCCGGATCCGGCATCGCATCCCGCCCTCCGGCTTGAGCATCCATCACGCGGTACTAGAGGAGAACTAAGCATGGCATCTGGTGTGGAAGAGAAAGTGAAGCAGATTATTGTCGAACAGCTGCAGGTCGACGAGGCCGAAGTCACACCCACCGCTTCCTTCCAGGAAGACCTCGGAGCCGATTCGCTGGACGTGGTCGAGCTGGTGATGCAGTTTGAAGAGGCATTCGATCTGGAGATTCCGGACGAGGACGCCGAGAAGATCAAGACGGTGAAGGACGCCATCGATTACATCGACAAAAACGCGAAAGGCGGCAAGTAACTTTGCAGCGCCGCGTTGTGGTCACTGGGCTGGGTCTGGTGTGCGGTGTAGGCCACACCGCTCCCGAGGTCTGGAACAATCTGCTGGCGGGCAAGAGCGGGATCGCAACGATCACGCAGTTCGACACCACCGGCTTCCCCGTCACCTTCGCCGCCGAGGTGAAGAACTTCGATCCGCTGCAGTTTGTGGACAAGAAGGAAGCGCGCAAGATGGCGCGCTTCATCCATCTGGCGCTGGCGGCGACGGAGGAGGCGATGCGCAGCTCCGGTCTGAAGATCACTCCGGAGAACGCGGAGCAGGTGGGAGTGTTCATCGGGTCGGGGATCGGCGGGTTCGACGTGATCGAGCGGGAGCACAGCAATTATCTGCAGGGCGGCCCGAGAAAGATTTCGCCGTTTTTCATTCCAGCGGCGATCGTGAATCTGGCGGCTGGGCAGGTGAGCATCCGCTACGGCGCGAAGGGACCGAACGAAGCGACGGCGACCGCGTGCACAACGAGCGCACACTCGATTGGAGACGCGTACCGGATTATCGAGCGCGGCGATGCCGACGTGATGATTGCCGGGGGAGCCGAGGCATCGATCACGCCGATGGGCATTGGCGGATTTGCGGCGATGCGGGCGCTGTCGACGCGCAATGACGATCCGGAGCACGCCTGCCGGCCGTTCGACCGCGACCGCGATGGATTTGTGGTTGGCGAAGGCGCGGGGATTCTGATTCTGGAGGAGCTGGAGCACGCGCAGGCGCGGGGCGCGAAGATTCTGGCGGAGATTATCGGCTACGGGATGAGCGCGGACGCGCACCACATCACCGGCATGCCGGACGATGGCGACGGGTGCTTCCGCGCCATTCGCAATGCGCTGAGGAGCGCGAAGGTTGCGCCTCATGAAGTGGATTATGTGAATGCGCACGCCACGTCGACGCCGCTGGGCGACGTGACGGAGTCCAAGGCGATGCAGCGGTTCTTCGGCGAGCACGCCACGAGCGGCAAGCTGCTGGTCAGCTCGACGAAATCGATGACCGGGCACCTGCTGGGCGGCGCGGGCGGGCTGGAAGCCGGCATTACGATTCTGGCGCTGGAGAACCAGACGGCTCCGCCGACGGTGAATCTGGATAATCCGGATCCGGAATGCGTGCTGAACTATGTTCCGAATCGGCCGCAGAAGGCGGCGATGCGAGTGGCGCTGTCGAACTCGTTTGGGTTTGGCGGGACGAACGGCTCGCTGGTTTTTCGTCGCTGGGAGTAAGTCGGAAGTTACGTTACTGTCCCATTTTCGAATAACTCGCTATAACCAGGTGGAAAAGTCGTATTTGTTACAACTTTCGTGTGTAAGTAATTGCGCGATTGGTTGAGCGAAGCCCTTTCGAATCAATGCTAGTCTGGCGGCATTCAAGAGGAAATCTGCAATGTCTCTGTCTGCCCTGGAAGTTGTTGGCTCCTTTATTTCTGCCATTAACAGTAAGGATCTTTTGACGCTGCGCTCGCTGATGACGGCCGATCACGTTTTTGTCGATGGCCGCGGGACGAGATTTTGCGGCGCGGAGGTCATGGTGGAGAACTGGAAACAGTTCTTCTATGCGTATCCGCAATACTGGATCTCGATTGATTCGAATTTTGCGGACGGGAACCGGGTTGCGCTGTTTGGAACCGCCGGAGGCAAGTGGCGCGTGGACGGAACGGTGATCCCGGGATCGTGGAAGGTGACTTCGGCGTGGCTGGCTGAAGTTGAGTACGGCAAGGTTCGGCGCTGGAGCGTCTTCTGCGATTCGACGTGCGCCACACCGCCGCAGCAGCAGTTCGAAGTCGCCGGGCTGGCGGTTGTCGAAGCTTAAGGGCAATTCCCGCGTTTCTTCGTTTCGATTGAATTTCTTGCGGGGCCGCCGCTCCCGGATGGTGGGGGACGGGAGCGGTGGGCTCCGGGATGCGACAGGAATTGCGTGCCGCTCTCTTCGGCTTCGCCGAGGTGGCCGCTTCGCTGTCGCCTGTTCCTCCCTGTACAGGAGGAACAGGCGGGCGAGCGCGGAGTGAAGCCTGTATGCTGGCGCAAAGGATTTTGCGCCCGATGGATATTCAGCTCCGCACCTTACTCGCTCTGCTCGTCTGCGGCGTCAGTTTCACAGCCTTCTCACAGAACAAGCCTGCTCCGCTGCCCTCGCTGGCGGAACCGTCGCTGTCGCCGGACGGGAAGGAGATAGCGTTCGCCTCGGGTGGCGACATCTGGACGGCGCCCGCTGAAGGCGGGCAGGCGCACTTGCTGATTTCCAACCCGGCAACGGAATCGCGCCCGATGTACTCGCCGGACGGCTCGCAGCTAGCTTTCGTGTCGACGCGCACGGGCGAGGGGGATATTTATGTCCTGACCTTTGCGACGGGCGAACTGCGAAGGCTGACGTACAGCGATCAGCCGGAGGATCTGGATGGCTGGTCGCGCGACGGCAAGTGGATCTATTTTTCGTCATCGGCGGACGACGTGGGCCGTCTGCCGGATGTGTTTCGCGTCTCGGCTGAGGGCGGAACGCCGCTGGAGGTGAGCCGGGAACGATATTTGTCGGAATTCGACGCGGCCCCCTCTCCGGACGGGCAGACGGTGGCGCTGTGCGCCAAGGGGATCAGCTTTGCGCAGTGGTGGCGGGATGGGCATGCGCACATCGACGAGACGGAAGTCTGGCTGAAGCCGATTGCGGATGAGCAGAAGGCGCGGGTGCTGATCCCCGCCGATGCGAAGCATGCATGGCCGATGTGGGCGCCGGATGGAAAGACGCTCTACTTCATGAGCGACAAAAGCGGCGCGGAGAATATCTGGTCGGTGAGCCTGCCGGAGGGCGCTCCGCGGCAGATCACGAAGTTCGAGCGCGGGCGCGTGCTGTTTCCATCGATCAGTTACGACGGCAGGTCGATGGTGTTCGAGCGCAACCTGGCGATCTGGAAGCTGGATCTCGCGTCGGGCAAAGCGGCCAAAGTTGCCGTTGAGCTGCGGGGAGTGCCTTCGGGGCCGGATGTGCAGCTGCGGCATGAGCGCGAGTACGACGAGATGGCGGTGTCACCGGACGGCAAGAAGCTGGCGCTGGCAGCGCACGGCGACCTCTTCGTCGCGCCGGAGAAGGACGGCGGCGAGGCGGTGCGAGTGACGCGCACGCCGGAGCGGGAGCGGGATGTGCACTGGTCGCCGGATTCGAACCGCATCGTTTACGTGTCGGAACGGGGCGGGCACAACAATCTGTACGAATACGACTTCACGACGAACAAGGAGCGCGCGCTCACCGAGGGCACGGGGGAGAATGAAAATCCGCGCTACTCGCCCGATGGGAAGTCGATGGCGTACACGCGCGGGGATCGCGAGCTGCACGTGCTGACGCTGGGCGAAAAGTTAACGGACAAGCTGCTGGCGGGCGATGCCCTGCAGCGGCCGGAACTGGAGTGGTCGCCGAACAGCCAGTGGATCGTCTTTACAGCTTTGGGCGTGGACGGGTTCCGCAACCTGAAGGTGGTGGGCGCGGCGGGCGGGGAGGCGAAGCCGGTGTCGTTCCTGGCCAATGGCGAGACGGGTTTCCACATTGCGTGGTCGCCGGATGGGAAGTATCTGCTGTTTGAGACGGCGCAGCGAAGCGAAGATGTGGAGTTGGCGCGGGTGGATCTGACGCCGCATGTTCCGAAGTTCCATGAAGACGAGCTGCGGGATCTGTTCCACGCACCGGGGACGCCGAATACGCCGAATCCGGGGCCCAGGCAGCCGCAGACAAATCCCGCAGAGCCGACGAAACCTGTGACCGAGAGCCCGAAGCAGGCGGAGCCGCAGAGCGCAGCGAAGCCGGGAACGGAGAAGGAGAACCCGGCGAAGAAGAACGAGCCCATTCCGATTGTGTTCGACGGGATTCGCGACCGGCTGACGCTGCTGCCCATCGGCATGAGCGTGGAGAATCCGGTGATCAGCCCGGATGGCAAGACGGTGGTGTTTACCGCGATGGTCGCGAACCACGCGAATTTGTACGAGTACTCGCTGGACGAAATGGCGAGGGAGTCTCCGGTGCCGCGGCAACTGACGATCACGCCTGCGCAGAAGAGCAATTACTACTTTTCGCCGGACTCGAAAAACCTGATCTATCTGGAGAACCGCCAGCCGCACGAACTTTCGCTGGAGAGCCACATGTCGAAGCCGATTCCTGTGTTGGCGAGCTTCGAGGTGGACTTCAACCAGGATAAGCAGGTTGCGTTCGAGGAGGCCTGGGGCATTCTGAACCGGTACTTTTACGATCCGAAGTTCAACGGCGCGAACTGGAGCGCGCTGCACGACGAGTTCGAGCCGTATATCGAGGGAGCGCGGACGGGCGATGAGATGCGGCGCGACATCAGCCTGATGATCGGGGAACTGAACTCGTCGCATTCGGGGATCGGTCACCTGTCGGAGCCGAATGTGCGGACGGGGCGGCTGGGGCTGCGCTTCGTACGCGAGGATTACGAGGCGGGCAAGGGGCTGGCGGTTCGCGAAGTGATTCCGCTGGGACCGGCAGCGGTGGAAGGCAGCATCAAGCCTGGCGAGAAACTGATGGCCGTTGACGGGCAGGAGATTGGGCCGCGCACCAACCTCGACCAGTTGCTGGAAGACGAGGTGGGGAGGCGCGTGGTGTTGCGGATCGCCGGCAAGGACGGCAAGCAGCGCGATGCGGTGGTGAAACCGATCGACACGCCGGAAGAAGCCGGGCTGCTGTATCGCGCGTGGGTGGAACAGAACCGCGCAACGGTCGAGACGTTGAGCCATGGCCGGCTGGGGTATGTGCACCTGGCGGATATGAGCGACCACGCGCTGAAGCAGCTCTACATCGATCTGGACGCGCAGAACGAGGGGAAAGACGGCGTGGTGGTGGACGTACGCAACAACAACGGCGGATACGTGAACGGCTATGCTCTGGATGTCTTCACGCGGAAGAATTATCTGCTGATGACGTCGCGGGGTTATCCCACGGTGCCGTCACGGCAGGAACTGGGGCAGCGGGCGCTGGGCAAGCCGACGATCCTGCTGACCAACGAATCGTCGCTGTCGGATGCGGAGGACTTCACCGAAGGTTATCGGGCGCTGCATCTGGGCAAGGTGGTGGGGACTCCGACGGCGGGATGGATCATTTACACGGGTGGCCGCGGGCTGATTGACGGATCAGTGGTACGGCTGCCGTTCACGCGGATCCAGGACCTGAACGGGGAGACGATGGAGATGCATCCGCGGCCGGTGGATGTTGAAGTGGTGCGGCAGCCCGGCGAAACGCTGAATCACACCGATTCGCAACTGCAACGCGCGGTGACGGTGCTGCTCGATCAGATTGGGAACAAGTGAGCCGGGCACAGCGCGGATAACAGCGCCGAGGACGTCAGCGCGGCAGAGGTGTGGCGGCGCGGAGCGGAATCAGGCCGGGACTCCGTTTTTGACCTGGCCGAGGACCGAGCAATAGAGCGTGATCTTCATGCGGTCGCTTCCGTATTCGAAGACCCGGTGCTCTACCTTCAGGGCCTCCTCGTCGTTCTTCGGATTCATCACCGACTCGCCGGCCTGCGGCACCGGGACGCTGGTGGTGTGGGTGAAGGTGAAGGTCCGCAGAAGCTGATCATTCGCACGGATAAGAACTTTGATGGTCATTGGCAGGGATTTTATCCCCGGAGGGGGCGGAAATTGATCCCCCGGTTGGGGTAGCCGCATGGGTGGTACTCAATTATTCAACGCCGTTCGGTGAGGGGACGATGGCGGCAAGCAAAGGAAAGGGCGCGGAATCCGGGAGGATTCCGCGCCGGAAGGGAAGCTGTGATCTAGAAGACGATGCGGCCGCCCAGCTGAATCTGCCGGGGTTCGGCGTTGGATGCAGTTCCGGTGATGTACCCGAAATTGCTGGAGGTGGCGCTGGAGACGTTGGGCGAAGCGAAGACCGGGTGGTTGAGGGCGTTGAACACTTCAAAACGCAGCTGCAGGTACATGCTTTCGGTGAAGTGGAAATCCTTGAGGAGCGAAGTGTCGAGATTGTTGAAGCCGTCCTGCCGAACCCACGAGAGGGTCTGAGGCAGAGTGCGGTAGTGGAAGGTGTATTGCCCGTTGAGAAAGCTGCTGCCGTCGCAGGATCCCGACGAGGGGCAGGTGGTGGAGTTGCCGGTGACAAATGCGGCCCGGTTGAGAGCCGGCGTTGGCGATCCGACGGGCGAGGCATTGCGCGGATGGTTGGTGATCTGCCGCACGGTGGTACCGGGCTGCAGCGGGATGTCCGCGGTGAACTCGAAGGGCGAACCCGTCTGGAACTGGTAGACGCCGTTCAGGACCCAGCCGCCGGCAATCTCGTCCCAGAGCTTGCTGCCGCCGAAGCTCCACGCCTTGTTTTTGCCGAAAGGCAGATAGTAGGTGCCACCGACCGTGAAGTGGTGCACGTGATCGAAGGGGGAGATGCGCCGTTCCGGAATGGTGTCCTGATCGTTGAGGAAGGTATCCTGCTCGATCAGCTTGGAGAAGCTGTAGTTGCCGGTGAGCATGAATCCATGCGCGGTGCGGTGCTGGTAGGAGACGATGCCGCTGTTGAACCAGGACTGACCGATGGTCTGGTTCTGAATGTAGACGTGGTTGGTGCCGAAC
>DATGJK010000324.1:0-7045 GCA_035295245.1 Acidobacteriaceae bacterium | reverse complement strand
AAGGAACTGCGCGCATCGTTGTTCGGGCTGCTGGGGGGCATCGGCGAAGATGCGGATG
Organism: Acidobacteriaceae bacterium; assembly: GCA_035295245.1. Lineage (GTDB taxonomy): Bacteria > Acidobacteriota > Terriglobia > Terriglobales > Acidobacteriaceae > Palsa-343. The sequence continues at coordinate 6,987 of DATGJK010000324.1, read as the reverse complement.
TGATTGCGCAGGCAAAGCCGATCGCCGAGCAGGCGCTGAAGAACCCGGGCTCGGTGGATCCGAACCTGGCCCAGGCGGCGATGCCGATTGCGGCAGAGAACGGCGATGCGGCGTTCTTTGACGAGCTGCAGCACACATACGAGACCGCGCAGAATCCGCAGGCCAAGGAAACCGCGTTGCGGCTGCTGGCGGTGTTCAGCAATCCGGACCTGGAGAAGCGCGCGCTGGAGTATGCCGTTTCGGGCAAGGTGCGAAATCAGGATGCGGCGATTGAGCTGATGATCCCGCTCATGCGGCCGCAGACGCGAGATACGGCCTGGGACTTCATCCGCAACAACTGGGATAAGGTGCAGGCGCAGCTGACGACCTCGATGGGTGGGTACCTGGTGGGCAGCACGGCGGCGTTCTGCAGCGAGGAGAAGAAGCAGGAAGTGACGAGCTTCTTCGCGGAGCATAAGGTGGCTGCCGCGAGCATGTCGCTGACACGGGCGGAGGATGCCATCGATGCGTGCATCGAGCTGCGGAAGGATCAGGGGCCGAAGCTGGAGCAGTGGATGGTGCAGCAGAAATAGGGTGGGGTGCGCGCGGAACCTGGTTGGGTACTCATGCGCTGAGGGGCCTTCTTCGATAATCGAGGGGTGAGCCGGGCGCGCAGTTCGGAGAGCGGCAACGCGTCGCTGCTGCGGGAGTATGTCGCGTACCTGCGCGTGGAGAAAGGGCTGCGTCCGCTTTCGTGCGAAGCCTACGAGCGCGACCTGCTGCAGTTCAGCGAGTACCTCGAGCAACAGCCGGCAAAGCTGCTGGCCGCGACCCAGGCGCATGTTGCGGGATTCCTGGAGCATTTGGCGAAGCACGGAGTGGAGTCGCGGTCGGCGGCGCGGAAGCTCTCGTGTCTGCGCGGGTTTTACCGCTGGCTGCTGCTGGATAAGCGGATCCGGCGGGATCCGACGCTGAATCTGGAGAGCCCGGCGACGTGGAAAGTGCTGCCGAAATCGCTGGCAGTGAGCGAAGTGGACGGGATGCTGGAGCGTGCGACGACGGCGGCGGAAAGCGCGGCAGCCGATGCGATCGCCTTGCGGAACCGCGCCATTCTGGAGCTGCTCTATGCGGCGGGGCTGCGGGTTTCGGAACTGACGGGACTCAACGTGGCGGATCTGTCGCTGGACGCGGGGCGGGCGCTGGTGCGAGGCAAGGGCGACAAGGAGCGGATTGTGCCCCTCGGGCGCGCGGCCGTGGAGGCAATCGAGGCGTATCTGAAAATGGGGCGGCCCGCGCTGGCGAAGAAGGCGACGAGCCGGCTGTTTGTTTCGGCGCGAGGCGCATCGATCAGCCGCGGATGGGTGTGGCAGCTGGTGAAGCGCAGCGAGGGCAGGGCGAGTCCGCACATGCTGCGGCACAGCTGTGCAACGCACATGGTGGAGCGCGGCGCGGATCTGCGCACCGTGCAAACGCTGCTGGGGCACGCAGATATCGCGACCACGCAGGTGTACACGCATCTGGCGCTGGGGAGATTGAAGGCGGTACACCGGGAGCATCATCCGAGAGCAAAGCGGCGGTTCGCGAACGACGGTTAGAGAAAAGCGGTTAGCCAGGAGCTGTTAGCGAGAGACGTTGAGCATCCGCATGGGCGAGAAACGACAATCCGAGGTTGGGCGGCGAGTGGAGGAATTTCTCGCCATGCTGGCGCACGAGCGGAATGCGAGCGAGCACACGGTGCGCGCCTATGACCGGGAGCTTCATGGATTCGCCGAGTACCTGACGAAGCAGTTTGGCACGCGCATGGCGCCTGCGAAGATCGAGCATCAGCACATCCGGGCGTATCTGGGCGAGTTGTACGGCCGCGGATTGTCGAAGGCATCGGTAGCGCGGGCGCTGGCGGCGATCCGGTCGTGGTTCAAGTGGCTGGCGCGGCAGGGCCTGGTCGAGCAGAGTCCGGCGGCGTTGGTGGCGACTCCGAAGCTGCCGAAGCATTTGCCGCGAGTGCCGACGATCGAGGAGATGAATCGCGTAGTGGAGAGCGCCGATGACGACGGCGCAGCATGGCCGGAGCGCGACCGCGTGATCTTCGAATTGCTGTATGGGTGCGGGATCCGCAACGCGGAGCTGGTGGGCATCGATCTGAAGGATATTCACTGGGCGAACGAGGCTATCCTGGTGCGCGGCAAAGGGCGCAAGCAGCGATACGTTCCGCTGGGCGATGCGGCGGCCCAGGCGCTGCGGGCCTATCTGCCGGTGCGGGAGGCGAAGCTGGAGGCGGCGCAGAAGGCGTCGGATGCGCTGCTGCTGAATGTGCGGCTGCGCGGGAGCGGGCGGCTGACAACGCGCAGCGTGGGGCGGATCGTGAAGGGGATTGCGCTGGCGCATGGGCTGCCGGCGGATGTGCATCCGCATACGCTGCGGCATGCTTTTGGCACGCACATGCTGGAGGAAGGCGCGGACCTGCGCGCGATCCAGGAGCTGTTGGGGCACGAGCGGCTGTCCACGACGCAGCGGTATACGCAGCTGACGGTGGGGCAGGTGGCGGAGGTCTACGACCGGACGCACCCGAGGGCCAAGTAGCGCAAGTAGCGGCCCGTCTCATGAGATAGTGATAGCGCCATGAAGAAGTGGCCCGCAGTTCTCATATTCGCAATTGTGGCCAGTTCCTGCTTTTTGGCCGTTATTCTACTGCGCTGGCAACTGGTAGCTATCTTGACGGTTTTTCTTGAGCCTTTTGTCGAGCTAGGGGCTACAGGTTTGCTTCTGGCAGCTCTCCTCTGGAGCCTAGTCGTTTTAATCCGTCGATGGTGGCAACATAAGGTCGACCTTCAAGTTGTATCTGCACTGGTGCTCTGCCTTGGTGCGCTGTCGATCTACTTTTTCGTTCCGATCGACCGTCTCATGATCGAAGCCGATTTCCGAATTCATCTCCAGCGCCGCACCCAAATCGCTTCGGAAATAGTCGCCGGAAAATGGGAGGGCAAAGTCATTCAACGTGGAGGACGGGGAGAGTCGATCGACCTCTCCGGAGCTGACCAACATCTATCTGACGGCGGAGAAGTTCTTTTCTGGCAGGAAGGAAAGCAAGATGTTGTCCTGTTCATGACATTTCGCGGCGTTCTGGATAGCTTTTCCGGATTCGTGTATTCATCCAATGACCAGCCGCCTCCGCATGACGCCTTCCTCGGGAATCCGGTCGAAGTTGAACGCTTGGGTCCTCACTGGTACTGGTATGCATCCCGCAATTAGCAGCCGCAAAGAGCGAATCGTCATCTATCGGAGAGGAAGCGACCCGGCGGGAATAGCGCCGGGGTGTTTCAAGGCGAAAATCGGGCGAAAGGAATCAGGAAGATCGCGGGTTTTCAGCGTTTTTTCTCTTTCTCTGCCGGTTTTTCCTGCGATATTCTGAGCGCCCTATGGCTTCGACCGTCTGGAAGGGTTACATCTCGTTCGGTTTGATCTCGGTGCCGATCCGGTTGTACGTGGCGGCGCGCGAACATCACATCTCGTTCAACCAACTGCACAACGTATGCGGGACGCGCATCCGGCAGAAGCTCTACTGCCCCCACTGCGAGCGCGACGTCGACCGCGATGAGATCGTGAAGGGATACGAGGTCAGCAAAGACAACTACGTTCGCGTGACCAGCGAGGAGCTGAAGGCGCTGGAGGCGCAGTCGTCGGAGACGATGGAGATCCAGCAGTTCGTGAAGCTGCCAGATGTAGATCCGCTGTACTACCAGACGTCCTATTTCAGCGTGGCGGAGGATCCGGGGCGGAAGGCGTACTCCCTGATCCACAAGGGCATGCAGGACCTGAAGGTGGGGGCGATTGCGAAAATCACGCTGCACCAGCGGGAGCAGATCGTGATGATCCGGCCGTATGAGAAGGGACTGGTGCTGCACACGCTCTACTATCCGGAAGAGATTCGCGCGGTGGCGGAGTTCGATAATCAGCCGGAAATGGAAGTGCAGAAGGCGGAGATCGAGCTGGCCGAGCAGTTCATGAAGCAGCTGACGGCGGAGTTCCAGCCGGAGAAGCTGAAGGACGAGTACGAGAGCCGGGTGGAGCAGCTGATCGAGAGCAAGCAGGGCGAGGCACCTGCGCCGGAGAAGCAGACGAAGAAGAAGATGGCTCCGGTGATCGACCTGATGGAGGCGCTGAAGAAGAGCATGGCACAGCACGGGGAGAAGGCCGAGGAGCCAGTGGAAGTCACGGCGAAGAAGCCACCGCAGCGGGCGGCGGCGAGTGGACGCAGGAAGAAGACGGGGTAAAGACAGACAATAGAGAACAGGGCCGGGGCTGACTCCCCGGCCTTTTGTTTTGCGCGGGAAACTGCGCTCGCCATTACGTTGCGAGAGCAGCGGCGATCGCAGAGGAGATTTCCGCTGCACTGTGGTTGCGGATGAGAATGAGCTTGTTGCGGCCGTGAGCGCCGGAGGCGATTTCGACCTCGGAGCGGCGGACGCGCAGGAGATCGGCGAGAAATTCGACCAGAGCGGCATTGGCGCTGCCTTCGACGGGTGGGGCATGAAGGGCAATTTTCAGGGCGGCGTCCGGGCCGTCTCCGGTGAGGCCCACGACCGCGGTACGGCTGGCGCGAGGCGTGACGCGCACGGCGAAGCGAGCGCCGTCGCGGGTATCGGTGATCGGCAGATTCATGGGGCGGGCGGCGTTTGGGGGTGGGGCGCAGGCTTCGGGCGCGCGCCGAACAGAGCGGTGCCGATGCGAATGAGCGTCGATTCTTCTTCGATGGCGACTTCGAAGTCCCCGGACATGCCCATGGAGAGCTCGCGCAGATCGAGCGCGGGATAGTCGCGGGCGAGCGATTCGCGCAACATGCGGAGGCGGCGAAAGCAGGCGCGGGCCGTTTCAGGATTGTCGTCGAAGGGGGCGATCGTCATCAGTCCGCGCAGGACGACGTTGGGGAGCGCAGACAGGCGGTCGAGAAGCACGCGGAGATCGGCGGAGTGCGGATCGAGTCCGGTCTTCGTCACCTCATCGCTGAGCTTCAGTTCGAGAAGGATGGGCAGAGTCTTCGCGGCCTTGGAAGCGGCTTCGTTGAGGCGTTCAGCGAGCCGGAGAGAGTCGACGCTGTCGATGGCGTCGAAGAGCGCGGCGGCTTTGGCGGCTTTGTTCGACTGCAGGTGGGCGATGAGGTGGACTTCGGCGCTGACATGGAGTTCGGCAAGGCGGGCGCGTTTGGATTCGAATTCCTGCACGCGGTTTTCGCCGAAGAGAGTGACGCCGGCGGAGACCGCTTCGACGATCGCTTCGGCGGGGTGGATTTTGGAGACGGCCATGAGCCGAACGTCGCTGCGGCTGCGGCCCGTACGGCGGCAGGCGGCGGCGATGCGGTCCTCGATCAGGGCAAGCCGGTCGGCGAAGGTCACGAGGATTATGGTAGCGGGTGGTGCGTATTGGTAGGCTGGAAGAAGAGGCATGGAAGCCTTGTGTTTCTTCATCACGGTCATCGGTGGGGTGATTCTTGACGTCGATTCAGCCTGTTCCGGCTGTTCGGTATAGCCATGAGGAGTTTCGGGCGGCGGTTCTCGCCCCGGCGCCGCGCCTTGCTGTGTTCGACTGCGACGGCACGCTCTGGGACGGGGACGCGGGACTGGGATTCATGAACTGGTCGATCGAGGCGGGGCTGCTGTCGCGCAACGCGAGCGCGTGGATCGACGAGCGGCACCGGGAGTACCGGCAGGGTCGGGTGAGCGAAAAGGATATCTGCGGGGAGATGGTGCAGGTGTATGCCGGGCTGCGCGAGGAGGAGTTGCGGCGCGCGGCGGCGCGGTATTTTGCGGGGCATGTGGAGAAGAACATCTTTCCGGAGATGCAGGCTCTGGTGGCGGAGCTGAAGGCGGCGGGCGCGGAAATATGGGCGGTGAGCTCGACCTGCGACTGGGTCATCGAGGAGGGCGTGCGGCGGTTCGGGATCGGCCCGGAGCGGGTGCTGGCCGCGAAGGTCCGGACGCACGACGGGCTGATCACGAGCGATCTGGTGGATGTTCCGACCGACGAGGGCAAGGCGGATGCGCTGGAGCGAGCGGGCGTGCATCATCCGGATGCCGTGTTCGGGAACTCCATCCACGATTTGCAAATGCTGGAGATGGCGCAGCGCGCGTTCCCGGTGAATCCGACGCCGGGGCTGCTGACTCTTGCGGCAGAGCGCAGGTGGGCCGTGTTCTACCCGGAAGCGGTGCTGGCGGACCACAGGAAGTAGGCGGCGAGTCAGCAGCTAGCTGTCTGCCGGACGAGGACCCTCCATGAGAATTGCTTCGCTGCAGCCGAGTATCAGCATTGTTCTGGAGCGGCTGGGCTGTCTGGATCTGCTGGCGGCGTGCACGCGGTATTGCCTCGACGCGGTTCCAGCGCTGCGGGGGCGTGGGCTGGCGGTGGTGCACGATTCGTGGACAACGACAGCAGAGGAGCTGCTGGCGGTCCGGCCGGACCTTGTGATGGCTTCCGTTCCTTACCGGAATGAGAGCCTGGCAGCAATTCTGAAGGCGGGGTATCCGGTGCTGGCGCTGGCGCCGCACTGTCTCGCGGACATCGAGCAGGACATTCGGCTGATTGCCGGAGCGACAGCGCGGCCGGAGGCTCTGGATCGGGCGAAGCTGGTGATCGCGGAGATGCGCGGGGCCATCGGGGAGGTGCGGCGGCGGTGCTCTGGGCTGGGGCAGAAACCGCTGGTGTACTGCGAAGAGTGGGGCAAGCCGCTGATCGCCTCCCAGCTGTGGGTAAAGGAACTGGTGGAGGCTGCGGGCGGAGTATTTTTGGGCGAGCCGGGGAAGACGACAACGGCAGAGGGGGTCGCGGAGGCCGATCCTGAGGTGGTGCTGGCGGCGTGGTGCGGGGCCGGGGATCGGGTGCCGCTGGAGAAGGTGGCCGGGCGCGCCGGGTGGGAGAGCATGCGGGCTGTGCGGGAGGGACGGGTTTACTGCATTGCGGATGAGCTGCTCAATACACCGGCGCCCACCCTCGTGGACGGCCTGCGCGCGATGGCGG
>DATGJK010000323.1:0-3538 GCA_035295245.1 Acidobacteriaceae bacterium | reverse complement strand
GTCGAGCAGCAACTTGTAGGCGAGCAAGACGCCCAGCGCGATCAGCACCGACTGCGCGGGATTGTGCTCGTAGGTCCGGATCAGTACGACGAGGCCGTACCCCCCGCCCACCACCAGTCCCTGGCGAAGCAGGGTCAGGAGGATGTACCAGGCAAAATGCTGCTGGAATGGGGACAAAAGCCGCTTGAGTTCAGCGAACATGGATCTTCCCTGGGAGGTCCTGTCTAAAAACATGTGGAAAGTTGGCGCAAGAGTAACCGCGATGCGGGCCGGATTCAATGGCCCAAACGCAGCAGATTCACCGCTGGTAATCTTGCTGTGCATCAGAGCTGGGTGCTGTGATTGCGGCGGGCTGTTCCTGCCTTGCTGCCCGGTCAATAGCAAGCGGAGACAGGATGCAAGTTGTTGTAGGCGAAGGCTGCCGGACCGCGTAAACTTTCCGGGTAACTTTCTGGTACCGGGCTCGTCATGGCTGGGGAACTTTATCAGGTGCCGACGCTGGTTCTGCTGGCGGCCGCGGTGGCGGTCTTCGCCGGACTGTGGCTGCAGGGGACGTCGCTGGCGGCGCATGAGGAGCCGGACGATGGCCGGCCTGGAGCGCGGCGGCGTCAGCTCTTGTGGCTGGCAGGCTGGGTGCTTTCCGTCGTGCGCCTGGCGCTGCAGGTCGCGGGCTGGAACATGCCCGGCTGGCATCTGGCGCTGTCCTTTTCGGCTTCGGTGCTGGCGCCGCTGATGTTCCTGGCCTCGCTGGCGCCGCAATACGTGATTCGCCGGCCTCCGGTGCCGTTTGTCGCCGCCTTCGGGCTGCCGATCGTGGTGTACTGCGCGATAGTGGGGCTGCATCCGGCTCCCGGGCCGATCGGCGACCTGTCGCTGCTGGCCTGCACGATCGCAGGGATCGCGGTGGCGGTGGAATGGAGCCTCTACGAGCAGCTGCTGCCGGTGTGGCTCAGCCTGATCATCGTGGCGCTGATCGGGGGCGCAGCCGCATGGCTGACCGTGCGGGGAGACTTCGGCGAGGTGATCTCGCTGACGCACAGCGGCATTCTGCTGATGACGGCGCTGCTGTTCCTCTCTGCCTTTCGGCGGCTGAGCACCGGCCTGGTGTTTACGGTGGGCGGTCTGCTGTTGTGGGCGCTGCCGGCATTCCTCGCGGCGACGCTGTACGTTCAGGCGTTGCCGCCGGGGTTCGGGCGGCTGGTCGACGTTGCGAAGGTGGTTGCCGCAATCGGCATGATCCTGCTGGTGCTGGAGGAGGAGATCACGGCGAATGTAGCCGCCCGGCAGCGTGACCGGCGCATCCGCCTCGAAATGGAACGATACGCGGCACTCTACGTGGCGGATATCCCGTTCAATGAGGAGGAATCCGCCTATGAGGGTGTGTGCCGGGCGATCGCCGAGGTCAGCCGTTTCTCGCAGGCGGCGATCTTCCTGCCATCGCCGGATGGGAAGTTTTGGCTGGCGGGCCGGGCGGGCATGGACGGTTCGCTGGCGGCCGCGCTGGCGGCGATGGCGAGGCGAACCAGCGTGTCCAGGGCACGAGAGATGGCTGCGGGGAAGTCCGTGAGCCCGGTGGCGGGAAGCCTGATGCTGACGGATCTGGCGCCGGTGATGGAGCCGGGCGACGATCTGGAGCAGATGAGGTTTCGCCAGCCGTATGTCATGGTCATCCGGGCACGGGACCGGCAGTTCCAGGGCGTGCTGATGCTGGCTGGGCTGCGGAACCCGTCGGCTCCGCTGAATCCGGAGGAGGTGCTGCCGCTGGAACTGCTGGTGGCGCGGATTGGGGCGGCGCGCGAACATGCGGCGCTGCTCCGGCGGCTGATGCAGTCGGAGCGGCTGGCGGGACTTGGGCAGCTGGCCGGAGGAGTGGCGCACGAACTGAACAACCCGCTGCAGGCGGTAACGGGATTTGCGGAGTTGCTGGTGGATAGCGAGGAGTCCCTGACGACGAGGCACGCTGGGGTGATCTTGTCCGAAGCGCGGCGGATGAAGCAGATCATCGACAGCCTGTTGCGGTTCCGGAGCGCTGCGCTCATGGAGCGCCTGCCGGTATCCATGGCGGAGCTTCTGGGGGATATCCAGAGCTACGTGCAGACCGATCTGGAGAGGGCGAGGGTGGATCTGCAGGTGAAGGTGCCGGAGGATCTGCCGCAGGTGCGAGCGGACGCCGAGCAGCTCCGGCAAGTCTTCGTTCAGCTCATCGAGCACGCGATCAGCGCGTTCGAGGGATCACTGACGCATGAGGGTCGACGAATCCTCATCGAGGCAGAGCGGCATCCGCGGAGCATTCATCTGGTGGTCTCGCACAATGGGCGGCCCTTTGCGGAACCGGCGCGGGCGTTTGATCCATTCTTCAAGGCGCGACCGGGACGGGAAGGAGCGGACAGGAGCTTTCCGCAGGAAGACGCTCTGCCGGGCTCCGGGCAGGGGCTGGGACTGAGCATTTGCTACGCGGTTGTGCGGGAGCATGGCGGAGGGATTTCCGCGGTGAACCTGCACCCGGCGGGCGCCGCGGTGGTCGTCGAGATGCCGATTTGGGTGGAGAATCCGGCCGAGGCCGAGGAGAACGACAAGCGGGCGCAGCCGGGTGCGATGTTTGCCGATAAGGGGCATGCATCGGCGCGGTAGCATGATCGGTGACGAAAAGCGAAACAGGGAAGGCGTGGGGAGCGGGCATGAGGGGACGTGTGTGGATCGCGGCGGCGGTGCTGATCGGGATGCTGGCAGGAGCCGTGGCGCGGGCGCAGACAGCGCCGAGCGGGCAGGGAACTCGGCGGCCGATGACCTTCGAAGACATGATGAAGATGCGGCGGCTGGGAGACATCGACGTCTCGCGCGATGGGAAATGGGTGCTGTTCTCGGCGACCGATGTCGATCTCGAGAAGAACACGCGTACGCCGCACCTATGGATTGTGCGGACGGATGGCAGCGCGCCCGAGACGGCGCTGACCAGTTCGATGGCGGGAGAGAGCCGGGGGAGATTTTCTCCGGATGGGAAGCAAATCCTCTTTCTGACGGCGCGCAGCGGCGGGCAGCAGATCTGGCTGGCGGACTTTAACGGGGACGATGGGACGATCGGCGAACCGCGTCAGCTGACGCATATCAGCACGGAGGCGGATGGCGCGACGTGGTCGCCGGATGGGAAGCACATTCTGTTTCAGTCGTCGGTGTATCCGGACTGCAGCAGCAACGGCCAGAACGGCGAAGACGAAGATGTGTGCGACAAGAGGCGCGATGACGAGCAGAAGCAGTCGAAGGTGAAGGCGCAGATCTTCACGCATCTCCTGTACCGGCACTGGAACGCGTTTACGGACGACAAGAGGACGCATTTGTTTTTGCTTTCGGTTGACGATGGGACGTTCCGCGATCTGAATCCGGGAGACACGCACGATGTGCCGCCGTTCTCGCTGGGCGAGCCGGATGGGTGGGATTTTTCTCCGGACGGGAAGGAGATCGCGTTCGAGGAGAAGAAGGTCGACGATCCGGCGCTGAGCACGAACGTGGATATCTTCACGCTGCGGCTGGACGATCCGAA
>DATGJK010000322.1:0-12074 GCA_035295245.1 Acidobacteriaceae bacterium | reverse complement strand
AGGACATAGCTGCGGATCTGGGAGCCGAAGTTGATGTCGAGCTTGGAGTCTTCGATCTTGCGCGTGGCCGCCTGCTTCTTCTCCAGCTCGTATTCGTAGAGGCGGGAGCGCAGCATTTTCATGGCCTTTTCGCGGTTCTTGTGCTGCGAGCGCTCGTTCTGGCACTGGACGACGATTCCCGTCGGAATATGGGTGATGCGGACGGCGGAATCCGTCGTGTTGACGTGCTGGCCGCCCTTGCCGCCGGACCGGTAGGTGTCGGTGCGGATCTCGTCCGGCTTGATGTCGATCTGGATGGAGTCGTCGATCTCCGGCGAGACGAAGACCGAGGCGAAGCTGGTGTGGCGGCGCTTGGCCTGGTCGAAGGGCGAGATGCGGACGAGGCGGTGGACGCCGGTTTCTCCGCTGAGCAGGCCGTAGGCGTACTCGCCGGCGATGGTGAAGGTGGCGGACTTGATGCCGGCTTCTTCGCCGTCCTGGTAGTCGTTCATCTCGGTTTTGAATCCCTGCTGCTCGGCCCAGCGCAGGTACATGCGCATCAGCATCTCGGCCCAGTCCTGCGATTCGGTGCCGCCGGCGCCGGGGTGGACGGTGACGATGGCGTTCAGCGGGTCGGTTTCGCCGGAGAGCATGGTGCGGGACTCCATCTTTTCAGCGACATCGGCGAGGGCGCGGATTTCGCGGTCGAGGTCGGAGCCGGGGTCGGCGTTGATGGCTTCGCCTTCACGGGCGAGCTCGAACCAGGCCTCGATGTCGCCGGAGCGGCGGGCGAGTTCGGCGTCGTCGGCCAGCTGTGCTTCGATGCGCTTACGGTCGCGCATCAGGGGCTGCGAGGCGGCAGGATTCGACCACAGGGAGGGGTCGGCGAGCCTTTGTTCGATGGAGCTTAGGTGGGAGCGGAGGCGGGGAGCGTCAAAGATACTCCCGCAGGCCGCGCACTTTTTCGCGGACGGGAGCGTAGGCGAATTCGAGATCCTGAAGCATTCTTAAATGCTAGCGGAAAAGCGGTCAGGGATGAAGCGGTCAGGGATGAGGCGGCTAGTTGTCAGTGATCAGGCGACTGGCCGGTTCTGTGCCTGGCTGCTGGCCGATTTTCTCCTGACTGCTGCGGCAAGGGCGGCGAGGGTGATCAGGCTGCAGAGCCAGGCGAAGAGGTCGCCGTGGCGGGTGTAGAAGGTGAGGTCGGTAAGGGTTCCATAACGCGCGGTGAGGGAGGTGAGGGTGTGGCGGGGAGCGGAGAAGGTGACGCGTCCCCAGGGATCGATGACGGTGGTGACGCCGTTGTTGGTGTCGCGGAGGATCCAGCGGCGGTTCTCGATGGCGCGCATGCGGGCCATGTTGAGGTGCTGCCAGGGGGCGGAGGTGTCTCCATACCAGCCGTCGTCGGAGAGGTTGACGAGGACCTGGGCGCCGTTGAGGGCGAAGTGGCGGACCTCGTCGCCGAAGACGGACTCGTAGCAGATGAAGACGCCGAAGGTGTGCGGGCCGGTGGGGGTCTGGAGCTGGACGGGGGTGCGGGAGCGGCCGCGGGTAAAGTCGCCGACCTGGCGGGTGAGGTGGTGGGCGAAGAAGAAGAGGTCGCGGTAGGGAACGTATTCGCCGAAGGGGACGAGGTGGATCTTGTCGTAGCGTCCGGCGACGGCGCCGTCGGGCTGGACGAAGACGGCGGAGTTGTAGGTGCCGCGGGAATCCTGGCCGATCATGCCGGCGATGAAAGGGGCGTGGGCGGAGGTGGCGACGGTGCGAAGCAGGGCGAGGGTACGGGGGTCGTCAGACTGCATCCACGAGCCGACTTCAGGCCACAGCACGATGCCAGGGGGTGGGGTGTTCTGCGGACAGGTCTGGTCCGGCGGCGCCGTGTTGGGCTGGGGCATGCCGGAGTACGCCGGGGTGCAGGTTTGGGCGGCGGCGCTGGTGAGCCAGCTGATGTTGCCCTGCCACTCGGGGCCGATCCAGTTGTCCGGAGGCTCGACGTCGATATTGGGCTGGAGGAGGACGGCGTACGCGGACGTGGGGGCGGGGGCGACGGTCCAGCGGCCGAGGAGCCACAGCGAGGCGAAGGCGAGAGCGGTCAGGATGGTGCGGACGGAGGCGCTGAGTGGCTTGCGGGTCATCCACAGCGCGGCGAAGAGCGCGTTGCCGGCGACGAGGAGGAAGGTGACTCCGTAGACGCCGGTGATCGGGGCGATGGCGGTGAGGGCGGGATGGTCGACCTGGGAGTAGCCGAGCTGGTCCCAGGGAACGGAGGTGACGCGGGCGGCGGCGAGATCGATGGCGGTCCAGAGAAAGGGGGCGAGGACGAGGCCCCATGTGAGGCCGAAGCGGCGGCGGAAGAAGGCGAGGAGGAAGGCCAAGAGTCCGAAATAGAGCCCGAGGACGAGGGCGAAGAGGACGACGATGCCGGCAGCGCCGGGGGGCGGCACGTGCCCGTAGCACAGCATGGTCTGATAGATCCAGTAGCAGTTGAGGATGTACCAGAGGACGCCGGAGGCGTATCCGACGAGGGCGGCGCGGCGCAGGTAGCGAGGGTGTGCGGCGAAGCGGTCGTTGAGCAGCGCATAGAGAAGCGGGACGAGCGCGACGAAGGCGAGGAGGGAGCGCCAGGGGGGCATCGGTCCGGCGACGGGAAAGCAGAAATCGAGGAGGGCGGAGGTAAGAAGGGCGAGGAGGATGGCGAAGCCCACCCTCTCGTTCCAAAAGCGGGAACGAGAAGGATGGGGCACCCGAAGCTCGGCGGATGTAACGGTGCCCGGCACATTCTGGCGTGGCGGAGTGGTTTGGGAGTGAGGCACAGGCGGCGCGGACCGGCTACTCTTTGCCGACGAGTTCCGTAAGGTCCTCGAAGAAGCTGATGAGCACGACGATGAGCGAGCCGCAGACACCGACAAAGAAGAGCCAGGTGGCAATGCTCATGGCGGTAAGGGCCAGGCCGATCACAAGGGCATTGTAAACCAGCGGGCAGGTCGCGGCCGATGGCCGAAGATGGCCAAGTAGCCGATTGATTCGATTTACGGGTGCCCATACACTAGAGACTCTGCAGGTCTCTTCTCCCACGGTGCTTCCATGTCCGCTGCACCCTCGCTCCATGAGACCGCGCTTCTGCGGCCGTCAAGCGGCGGCTGTGTAACCGGGCAGCAAGATTGCTGATGCTGGAAGCAATGGAGTTCGGATGTGCGGAATAGCGGGCACGCTCGCCACGCGCGAAGCCATGCCCCTCGACATTGAGAGCACGCTGGAAGCAATCGCGCAAAGGATGGAGACGCGCGGGCCGGACGCCGGTGGAGTGTGGGTTTCGCCGGACAGCACGGTTGCGTTTGGACACCGGCGACTGTCGATTATTGATCCTCTAGCGCGGTCGGACCAGCCGATGCACTCGGCGGATGGGCGATACACGATTGTCTTCAACGGCGAGATCTATAACTACCGCGAACTGAAGGCCGAGCTGGAGCGGAAGGGTAGAACATTCCGGACAACGGGGGACACGGAAGTGATCCTCACGATGTTTGCGGAATACGGCGAGGATACGCCGTCGCGGCTGCGGGGCATGTATGCATTTGGGATCTGGGACGCGGAAGAGCAGAAGCTGTTTCTGGCGCGCGACCCGTTCGGGATCAAGCCGCTCTACACCGCGATGGTGAAAGGGCGCTTTTATTTTGCTTCTCAGGTGAAGGCGCTGCTGGCGATTCCGGAAGTGGATATGAGCGAGGAGCCGGCCGGTCATGTGGGTTTCTTTGTCTGGGGATCGGTGCCGGAGCCGTACACGCTGTATCGCGGCATCCGCTGCCTGCCAAGCGGAAGCTCAATGTCAGTGAGCCGGGAAGGGTGCACAACGCCGCGGCGCTTCGCTGCTCCGGTGGACGAATACTCTCAGTACGAAACGGGGGACGTGCCGCGTTCGCAGGAGGAATGCTACGAGCGGGTGCACGCGGCGCTGGAAGAGAGCGTGCGGGTGCACGAGATAGCGGACGTTCCGGTGGCCATCTTTCTTTCGGCAGGGATTGATTCGGCCATGATCACGTCGCTGGCAGCCGAGCGCACCCACGATATCAAAACGCTAACGCTGGGGTTCGACCGGCTGCGCGGCACGGCCAGCGACGAGACAGGGCTGGCGGCGCGTTTGGCTGGATGTTTGGGATTGCCGCATTTCATGGAGTACATCGATCAGTCCATGTTTGTGCAGCACCGCGAGCGCGTGCTGGAGCAGATGGACCAGCCGTCCATCGACGGAGTGAATGTTTATTTCGTGAGCTGGCTTGCGCACCAGCGCGGGCTGAAGGTGGCGCTGAGCGGGCTGGGAGGCGATGAACTGTTCGGAGGCTATCCAAGCTTCCGGCAGGTTCCGCCGACGGTTCGCATGCTGGGCACGGTGGGGGCGATTCCGGGAGTGGGGCGCGGCTGGCGCGTATTGACGGCGCCGATGATGGGGCGGTTTACCTCTCCGAAATACGCGAGCCTGTTTGAATACGGCGGCACGTGGGGCGGGGCGTATCTGCTGCGGCGGGGCTTGTACATGCCCTGGGAACTGCCGGAGTTTCTGGATGCGGATCTGGTGCGCCAGGGGTGGCGCGATCTGGGGACAATCGAGCAGATGAACGCGCTGGTGAAGCCTCTGCGACGGCCGGCGAGTGCGGACGAGGAGCAAAGAGATTTCCTGCGGGTTTCCGCGCTGGAGATGACGTACTACATGCGGACGCAGCTTCTGCGGGATGCCGACTGGGCGGGGATGGCGCACTCGGTGGAGATCCGGGTTCCCTTTGTCGATATGGGGCTGATGCGGCAGCTGGCGCCGCTGCGCGCCAGCACATATTTTCCGCGCAAGCCGAAGATCGCGGAGACGCTGCGGACGCCGCTTCCTGGGGAATTCCTGCAGCGGCCCAAGACCGGGTTCACTGTTCCGGTGCGGGAATGGATGCAGGCGGGACCGGATCGTGGATTGCGGCACTGGGCACGCTTTGTCTACACAGCACAGTATCGAGGGAGCGCGGCGCAGCCGCTGGAAGGAGCGGTGGCCTGAAGGCCCGTTAGTATCCAGTTACTGAGCTCACGTATACTCAACAAAGATATCCCGCCAGCCATACTTATCTCCCGATCATCCGTCACTATCTCGGGAACGGGCGCCGGACAGGTGAGAAAAAGCAATCGGGAGACTGGCCGGAGTCGACCCGGTAAGTTGATGCGAGGGCGTAGTTGCGCTGAGGGCAGCCGTACCCGAAGAGAAACCAGCTGATGAATGTTGCGGAACCGAAGCGGATCCTGATCTACCGCCTGGGAAGTTTAGGCGATACTGTCGTCGCACTGCCGGCGTTTCACCTGATCGAGCGCGCGTTTCCAAACGCCGAGCGGTTGCTGCTGACGAATGTGCCGGTGCACGCGAAGGCTCCGGCTGCCTGGGCCATTCTGGAAGGAACCGGCCTGGTGCATGGATTCCTAAATTATCGCGTCGGGACCCGCAAGCCGTGGGAGCTGGCAGGGATATGGCGGGAAATCCGGCGGTTTCGACCCGAGCTGCTGGTGTATCTGGCGGGACCGCGCGGTGAGCAGGTGGTGCAGCGCGATGAGAAATTCTTTCGCGCCTGTGGAATTCGAAACATTGTGGGTCTGCCGACGGGCGAGCTCAGCGTGCACACGCAGAGCGAGGCGACAGGCTTGTGGGAGCGAGAGGCGGCCAGGCTGATCCGCTGCCTGCCTGAGTTTGGCTCCTGCGATCTGGATGATCCAAGGAACTGGGATCTGAGGCTGACCGCAGAAGAGGAAGAGCGGGCGCAGCAGAGCCTCGGGACTCTGCTTGGAGCTCCTCTGATCGCGTGCGGCCCCGGCACAAAGATGCAAGCCAAAGACTGGGGTCAGGAGAACTGGCGTGCCTTGCTGGGCAGATTAGGAGAGGCTTTCCCGAAGCACGGCCTGGTCATGGTGGGTGCCCGGGAAGATGCGCCGGTTGCGGAATTCTCCGCCTCCGACTGGGGCGGCGAGGTGAAAAACCTTTGCGGAGAACTGACGCCGAGGGAGACAGCCGCAGTCATTCGGCAGTGTGAATTGTTCCTGGGTCCGGACAGTGGGCCGATGCATCTGGCGGCAGCCTACGGAGTTCCTTGCGCGATTGCTTTTGCGGCGAGGGAACTGCCGGGCCTGTGGTATCCGGCGGGGAACATTCATCGGGTTGTGTACCACTCGGTTCCATGCAGCAATTGCTCGCTGGAGACCTGCACGGTGAACCAGAGGCTCTGCCTGACTTCCATCTCGGTGGAGGAGATGTTCGAGGCTGCCATGGAGGCATGGAAGAATGGAAAAGAAGCCCGATCGGGGCAGCTTACCCGGGGATAAGAGCGCATGTATATCGTTACCGGCGGTGCGGGATTCATCGGAAGCAATCTCGTCCACGAACTAAACCAGCACGGCATTACCGACATTCTCGTCGTCGATAATCTGGCGGATCCGCGGAAACTGCTCAACCTGCAGGGTGCGCGGTTCGTGGATTACATGGACAAGCGGGAGTTCCGGGAAGCGCTGCGGCACAAGGCGCTCGGGATCGATCGTGTCGAGGCCATTTTCCATCAGGGCGCCTGTTCCAACACGCTGGTCGATGACGGCGTGTACATGATGGACAACAACTTCACCTGCTCGAAAGAAGTGCTGGAGTACGCGATCGAGCAGGGAGCGCCGCTGGTGTATGCCTCGACAGCCGCAGTCTATGGCCTGAGCGGGCCTGGGCACTTTACGCCGACGCTGGAAAATGAGAAGCCGCTGAACATTTATGGATTCTCGAAGCTGGTATTCGATCACCACGTGCGCGACCGGATTGCGAAGGAGACGCTGCCGATCACGGTGGTGGGGCTCCGGTATTTCAACGTGTACGGGCCGCGGGAGGCGCACAAGGATCGAATGGCTTCGGTGATCCATCACTTTTCGAAGCAGATGATCGAGAGCGGGAAGGTGCGACTCTTCGAGGGAACTGCCGGGTACGCGAACGGCGAGCAGCGGCGTGACTTTGTGTACGTGCGCGACCTGGCGCGGATGAATATGTGGTTTGCGCAGGTGGGGCCGTACCGTCCGGCGCAGGGGACGAAGGCGCGCATCTATCAGGCGGTGGTGAACGCCGGGTCGGGCCGGGCGCGGACGTTCAACGAAGTGGTTCGCGCTCTGATGCAGGTGCACGGCGAGGCGAAGATTGAGTACATCCCGTTTCCGGCGGATCTGAACGCGCGCTATCAGCACTTCACCGAGGCGGATCTGACGGGTTTGCGGGCGACCGGATGCGATCTGGAGATGACACCGCTGGAGGAAGGCGTCCGCGAGACCTTCAGCGAAAAGGAACCGGCGCTGATCTAGCCGGCGAGGAGGGGCTCCACGGCTTCGGGCAGCGAGTGGGCGATAACGTTGGCGCGCTGGGCGGCGGTGGCGGCTCCGGGTTTCTGGGTGGCGGGATCTCCCTGAATGAAGATGGAAGGGACGCCGAGGTTGCGCGCGGCTTCAATGTCGGACAGTGAATCGCCGATGACGACGCTGTTCGTTCGCGAGATATCCGGGAAATCACGGAAAGCCTGTTCGAAGAGGCCGATCTGTGGCTTACGGCAGTCGCAGGCATTCTTGTCGTGCGGGCAGTAGTAAAAAGCATCGATGCGAGCGCCGTGTGAGGCGAGATGCTGCTGCAGCTGGGCATGCAGCGCGTCGACGTCGACCGCAGAGTAATAGCCGAGCGCGATGCCGCGCTGATTGGAAATGACGATGACACGAATGGCGGCGCGGTTGAGGGCGGCGATGGCGGCCTCGACGCCGGGCAGGATATGGAAGTCGCTCCAGCGGCCGACGTAGGCGCCTTCGGGCGGCTTGCGGTTGATGACGCCGTCGCGGTCGAGAAAAACGCAGCGGATGTGATGGAAGCCAGTTGTCACCAGATTGCATTCGTGCGCTGCCGGCGGCGGAGCCTCTGGGCTGCCGGAGAGCCTTTTCACCACTTCGGGCGCAAGCGGTGACTAGTATGATAACGGAAAGCTACCCTGAGACAGCATTAGGGCTACCGTAAACGGAGAAACCATGACGTCGTCACCGGATCCATCGAACGTTTTTGAGAAGGCAATCGCCGAGCATCTGGCCGTGATTCGGGCGTTGCCGGCGCAGCAGCCGATGCTGGAACGGATTGCCGCGGAGATGACGCGAGCGGTTTTCAGCGGCGGGAAAGTGCTGTGGTTTGGGAATGGCGGCAGCGCGGCGGACGCGCAGCATCTGGCAGCGGAGTTTGTGGGGCGCTTTCGGCGCGAGCGCAAAGGACTGGCGTCGATCGCTCTGACGACCGACACGTCGGTGCTGACGTCCATTGGTAACGATTACGGTTACGAACAGATTTTCCGGCGGCAGGTGGAAGCGCTGTGCGCTCCGGGCGACGTTGTGGTGGGGATTTCGACGTCGGGGAACAGCAGGAACGTATGCCTTGGGCTGGAGGCGGCCAGGACGCTGGGGGCCTTCACGGTGGCGTTCACCGGGCAGGGAGGCGGCGCGATGGCGGGCATGGCGGACGCGGCGATCTGCATTGCGTCGAAGGACACGGCGCGCATCCAGGAGGGGCACATCCTGTGCGGGCACATGCTGTGCGACTGGGTGGAACTGGCGGTGTGCGCGCAGCGGCAGGTGGAAGCCGGAGCGGCGCGATGATCCGGAATCTGCACCCGGTGGTTCAGCTGATTGAAGGCGAGTGGCGGCACAAACGTGTGCTGGTGGTGGGCGACATCATGCTGGACCGGTACATCTGGGGCCAGGTGGAAAGGATCTCTCCTGAGGCACCGGTGCCGGTGGTGCATGCCGGACAGATGAACGAGCGGCCGGGCGGCGCGGCCAACGTGGCCATGAATATTGCGGGACTGGGCGCGCAGGCGACGCTGTTCGGGTTTTGCGGCGAGGACGCAGACAGCGCGGCTTTGGAAGCATCGCTGCGCGCCAGCGGCGTGGATGCTCAGATGACGCGCGTGCCAGGGCATCCAACGACAACGAAGCTGCGCATCCTGAGCGGAAAGCAGCAGATGTTGCGGCTGGACACGGAGCAGGTGGACGGTTATCCCGCGGCGGCGTTTACGGAGTTAGTGGCGGCCTTTCGGAATGCGCTGGCGGTGGCGGACGCGGTGGTGCTGTCGGATTACGCCAAGGGCGTGTTGACGCCGGAGGTCTGCCAGGCGGTGATTGCGGCGACGCGCGAGCGGGGGATTCCGGTGCTGGTCGATCCGAAGCAGCGGAACCTGGAGCGCTATCGCGGGGCGACGACGGTGTGTCCGAACCTGGGGGAATTGTCGGTGGCCACCGGCGTTCCGGTGCGGGAATTCGATACGCTGCTGCGCGAAGGCCGGAAGCTGGCGAAGGAACTGGACCTTGAGTATCTGACGGCGACGCTGAGCGAGAAGGGAATCGCGGTGCTGCGGCCGGAGGCGCAGTTCATTGCGCCCGCGCAGGCGCGGCAGGTCTTCGATGTTTCAGGCGCGGGCGATACGGTGATCGCGACGCTGGCGCTGGCGCTGGCGGGCGAACTGGACATTGAGACGGCCGTGCAACTGGCGAATGTGGCGGCGGGAATCGTCGTGGGAAAGGTGGGCACGGTTCCGGTGACGCGCGACGAACTGCTCAGCGGGCTGACGCCGGAGATCGGGCTGAAGGCGCAGGAGAAAGTGCTGACGCTCGAGCATCTGAAGGTGCGGGCGGCGGCATGGCGGTCGGCGGGCGAAAGGATTGTATTCACGAATGGGTGCTTCGACCTGCTGCACATTGGGCACATCACGCTGCTGGAAGATGCGCGGCGGGAGGGCGATCGGCTGGTGGTGGGGATCAACAGCGATGCGTCGGTGCGCGGGCTGAAAGGGCCAACGCGGCCCATTGTGGGGGAGCGGGAGCGGGGGCGGATCCTGGCGGCGCTGGCGGCAGTAGACGCCGTGATCGTGTTCGACGAGCCAACGCCACTGGAGCTGATTGTGGCGCTGCGGCCGGACGTGATCGTGAAGGGCGGCGACTACAGCGAGGAAACCGTCGTGGGCGCGAAGGAAGTACGGTCGTGGGGCGGGACGGTGAAAATTGTGCCGACGGTGGAAGGGTTCAGCACGACGAAGCTGATCGCCAAGGCGACGGCGCCCGAAGCGGTCTGCGAGCCGGCGAGCAAGAACTAGGGGCGGGCTCCGGATCGCGCGGTGGGTCCCGTTCACGACGGATCAGCGGGACTCTGCCTTCGGTGAAGGGACTGGCGATTCACCGTGAATGTCCAGGACGCTAAGGAATAAGCAGGCAGATAATCATTCCGACAGTCGAAGTGTGTCAATGAGGGCGGCCAGGGCAGCGGGCTGATTCCTGCGGCTGGGATAGTAGAGAAAATATCCGGGAAACGATGGGCACCAGTCCTTCAGGACCTGGATCAGGCGCCGCTTCGCTATCAATTCCCTGAGGGATTCTTCCATCGCCGTTCCAATTCCCACTCCATCGAGCACCGCCTGGATCACCAGGCTCGGGTCATCGAAGGATACGGGACCCTGTGGGCTGACCGTGAGCGCCTTCCGCCCCTTTTCAAATTCCCACCGGTAGAGCCGGTTGCTGAAGCGAAAGCCGACACAGGAGTGGTCTTTCAGTTCCCGCGGGTGGCGGGGAACGGGGTTCGATTCGAAATACGCCGGAGAGCCAACCACCGCAAGCCGCATGTCTTTGGTGACGCGGACGGCGATCATGTCCCTCTGAATGAACTCACCGAGCTGGACGCCGGCATCGTACTGACCCGCGACGAGGTCGACGGGATCGTTCGAAGAAGTGACCTCTAAGACGATTTCAGGATAGGTGCGGGCGAATCGCGCCAGCTTCGGGAGAATCACCATCTGGGTCGCCGTGCGCGGGATGATGATTCGTATTCGGCCGGCCGGATTCTCCCGATGCTTCCGAGCTTCCGCTATCGCTCTCTCAATGCGTTCGAGCGCAGGCGCCAATTCGTGAAGGAGAGCGGCGCCGGCAGCCGTTGGAGAGACGCTTCGCGTCGTCCGGGCGAGCATTTGTAACCCCAGGCGCTTTTCGAGACCTCGCATGGAGTGACTCAAAGCAGATTGCGAAACCCCCAGGCGGGCGGCAGCGCGGGTAAAGCTTCGTTCTTGCGCGACGATTGCGAAAGCCGCAAGTTCCTGCAGATCGTTCTTCATGATTCATGAAATCCATTCATAACTATTTGAATGATAACCCATCTTCTCTCATAGACCCCGCACATCTAGACTTGTACTGAGGAGAGCAATCATGCAAAAGCGCACGTTGGGGAAAAGCGGTCTCGAAGTTTCGGCCCTCGGTCTCGGCTGCATGGGCCTGAGCTTTGGCCTCGGCCCTGCCACGGAGAAATCGAAAGCCGTTCAGCTCATCCGTGACGCCGTTGAGCGCGGGGTCACATTCTTTGATACCGCGGAAGTCTACGGACCGTATATCAACGAAGAAGTCGTAGGCGAGGCCCTCGCACCGGTCCGCAACAACGTCGTCATCGCCACCAAGTTTGGGTTTGAGCCCGATCCGAACAACGGCGGCAAGTGGACCGCAACGAACAGCCGCCCCGAGCACATCAGGCAGGTTGTCGAGGGCTCGCTCAAGCGCCTGCAAACCGACTCGATCGACCTTCTGTATCAACATCGTGTCGATCGCCATACGCCTATCGAAGAAACCGCCGGAGCAGTCAGGGACCTGATTCAGGCCGGCAAGGTCAAACACTTTGGCCTCTCGGAAGCAGGTGCAAAAACAATCCGCCGCGCCCACTCCGTGCAGCCCGTTACCGCCTTGCAGAGCGAGTACTCCCTTTTCTGGCGGGAGCCGGAAGAGTCCGTCATGCCAACGCTCGAAGAGCTTGGAATCGGCTTCGTCCCCTTCAGCCCGCTTGGCAAGGGCTTTCTCACAGGCCAGATCGACGCATCCACCCAATTCGACAGCACGGATTTCCGGGCCATCGTCCCGCGCTTCAGCGAGGAAAACCGCAGGGCCAATCAGGCGCTCGTCGATGTGGTGACCCGTTTCGCCGAGCGGAAGAAGGCAACGCCTGCGCAGATCGCTCTTGCATGGCTGCTGGCCAAAGAGCCGTGGATCGTGCCGAT
>DATGJK010000321.1:0-5241 GCA_035295245.1 Acidobacteriaceae bacterium | reverse complement strand
CCATGCTCTTCATCTCCCATGACCTCGCCGTCGTGTCGCAGGTGACTGACAGAGTTGCCGTGATGAGGCACGGGTTGTTGCTGGAGCAGGCCTCCCGGCAGGATCTTTTCAGCCGACCCCTGCACCCCTATACCCGCAGTCTTCTCGGCGCGGTCCCCACCATGCGCACTGCGCTCGATCAGCCTCTCGCCATGCTGCAGCAGCCCGCGTCACCGATCGATCCATCAACTGGCCCCGATCTGCCCCTTCGGGAGATCTCTCCGGGCCATTGGGTACGCCTGTAGTCCCCAAATAGACTTTCGGGCCATGGCATTCATCCAAGCATCATGTAGAGTGGTAAACGGCCCCCAGCATCAATGCGCGCTCTTGTTATCTCCGACATTCACGCGAACCGGGAGGGTCTGGCAGCCGTTCTGGCTGCCGCCCCCGCACACGACGTGGTCTGGAACCTCGGCGATCTCGTTGGTTACGGCGCTAACCCTAACGAGGTGATCGACGAAGCCCGCCGCCTCGGCAGTGTCTTCGTCCGCGGCAACCACGACCGCGCATGCTGCGGCCTGGGCGGCGCAGACGATTTCAATCCGATCGCGCAGGCCGCCTGCCGCTGGACCGAATGCGTGCTGACGGGCGAACACCGCGACTGGCTTCGGCATCTCACTCCCGGTCCCATCTCTCCCGATGGCCCCCAGGTCAGTTGCGTCCATGGTTCACCAATCGATGAAGACGAGTACATCGTGACCGTGCGTGACGCGTGGCCTTCTCTGCACGACACCGACAAACGAATCACGTTCTTCGGCCATACGCATATGCAGGGAGGGTTCGCCACCAATGGAGAAGAGTGGTTCCGCCTGACCCCGCAATACAGGACCCGCGATGAAGCTGAGACTTTCGAATTGCAGCTGCGCGACGGTGCGCGCTATCTGCTGAATCCCGGATCCGTTGGGCAGCCGCGCGATGGAGACTGGCGCGCCGCTTTTGCCGTCTACGACGACCAGCAGATGCTCCTCACCTGGTACCGTGTTCCCTACGATATCCACGAGGCGCAGGAACGCATCGTGCGCGCCGGATTGCCGCCTCGGCTGGCCTCGCGACTCAAAGAAGGCCGTTAGGCTACTGCTGCGTCTTATATTCGGAACTTGCCGCTTTCTGCCCCGCCTGTGCCGCTGTGGGCAACTGCGAGCGATCCCACCCGCCCCCAAGCGCCTGGACCAGTTGCACAGCCGACATCATCTGCGAGACTTGCAGCCCGTTCAGCACCTGCTGATTACTCAGCAGCGTCGTTTGCGCCGTCACGACAAACACGTAGGGATCGACGCCTAACTGGTACCGCTGCATCTCCAGATCCAGGTACTCCTGGGCCGACTTCACTGCCTCCTGCTGCTGAAGGATCTGCTGTGAGTAGATCCGTGTCGCCGACAGCGCGTCTTCCACCTGCTCGAATGCAGTCAGCGTCGTCTGGCGGTAAGAGGCCACATTCGCGTTGTATTGCGCCTCGTATTGATGAAGATCGGCCCGAAACAGTCCCGCGTCGAAGATCACCTGCGCCGCTGATGCGCCAACAGACCAGAACCGGCTGGGCCACTCGGCCAGCCGAGTCAGCGCCGACGACTGAAATCCGCCGGCAGCCGACAGATTGATCTGCGGGAAGAAGGCTCCGTAGCCAATCCCAATCGTCGCATTCGATTCGGCAACGGTGCGCTCTGCTGCCGCAATATCCGGCCGCCGCTCCAGCAGTTGAGATGGCACTCCCGTCGGAATCGGCGGCGGGTTGTAGATCATCGGCCGCGGCGGAACGCTGAAGCCGGTGGCCGGCTTGCCCAGCAGCGTCGCGATCGCATGCTCGTACTGCGCCCGCAGCAATCCCACGTTGATCTGCGCAGAGTGCGCCGACGCCAGCGTCGCGCGCGATTCGACCACCGAGATGTAATCGCCGGTTCCCGCCTCATACGCGCCCTGCGTCGCTTCGAGGGCTTTCTGGTCGGCCGCCACCGTCTGGTTCAGGATCTGCTGCAGCATGTCCTGGCCGCGAATCTCGAAGTAATACTGTGCCAGCGTCGACTGCTCCAGCAGAGTCTCAGCGGCCAGGTCCGCTGCGCTCACCTGCGCCGCGTACTCTTCCGTCCGCACCTCATTGCGGATCTTGCCCCAGAGGTCGGGAGCCCAGGTCGCATCCACTGGAAACGACCAGATCGTGCTGGTTCTGCCCGCGTTTGCAATTGTCGAAGAGGTGAGCGTGCCCGAGGACTTCTGCCGGCTGAACCCCGGGCCAGCGGTAATGGTCGGCCAGAACTGCGAGCGCGCCTCCTGCACGATCGCCCGCGCTGCCAGATACTGATTGAAATACTGTTTGATCGTCTGGTTGTTGATGGTCAGCTGCTCTTCCAGAGAATTCAGCTCCGGCTCCTGGAAGACCTCCCACCACTTGCCCCGCAGCATCGCGTCGCTGGGACTCGCCACCTTCCAACCAGGCTGATCCTGAAAATTGACTGTTGATTCCTTGTAATTCGTGGCCGTGACCTGCGGCGGTGCCGGCGCATGGTATCTCGGGCCGACGCGGCAACCGCCCAGCCCGCACAAGAGAGCCAGCGCCAGAGGGCCGAACAGATTTCGCGCGATCGCTTCGCTGAACAACATAGAAACCCGCTTCATGATGTGGCTCCTTCGATCTCCGGGCGGAACGTGTCGTGCGTCTTGCCCATCAGACGGAGCCGCAGCTTATCCATCGTGAGATATACGACAGGTGTTGTGTAGAGAGTGATTAGCTGGCTGAGCAGCAGACCGCCGACAATCGTGATCCCCAGCGGCCGGCGGAGCTCCGAGCCTGTGCCCGTTCCGAAAGCCAGAGGCAATGCGCCGCAGGTCGCGGCCATCGTGGTCATCATGATTGGCCGGAAGCGCAGCATGCAGGCCTCGAAGATGGCATCATAGGTGCTCTTCTGCTCCTCGCGCTCGGCCATCAGAGCGAAGTCAATCATCATGATCGCGTTCTTCTTCACGATGCCGATCAGCAGGATGATACCGATGATCGAGATGACGTTCAGTTCCATGTGGAAGATCATCAGAGCCAGCATGGCCCCAATCGAAGCTGAAGGCAGCGTCGATAAAATCGTGAACGGATGCACCAGGCTCTCGTACAAAATGCCCAGCACGATGTACACCGCAAGGATCGCAGTAATCGCCAGATAGAGTTCGCTGGAGAGGGAGTCCTTGTAGGCCTGGGCTGTCCCGGCAAAAAATCCATGCACGGTTGAGGGCATGCCCAGCCGCGCTTCCATGTCGGTCACTTCGCGGGTCGCCTCGCTGAGCGACATACCGGGAACAAGGTTGAACGATACCGTCACCGACGGGAAAAGCCCCGTGTGACTCACCTGCAGGGGAGTCGTATTCGTTGTCGCGCGCGCGACGGATTCAAGGGGGGAGATCATGCTGATCCCAGCCCTGGGAGACGTGCTGTTGGCAGACGAGCCTGTGGGCGTGAACCAGATGTCGTGCAAGCCTTGCGGAGACTGCCAGTACTGCGGCGCGACCTCCATGACCACGTAATACTGGTTAAGCTGGGTGTAGATCACCGATACCGGCGATTGCCCGAAGGCGCGGTACAAACTGCTGTCCAGCGTCTGGGGTGTTTGCCCGAGCCGGGCTGCCTGCACCCGGTCGTAGTTCAGTTTTTCTTCGAGACCACCATTCTGCTGGTCGGTGTTGACGTCCTGCAGCCCCGGCAGCTTTCGCATGTTCTCCAGAAGGATCGGTCCCCAATGCGCCAGATCCGGAATATTGTCCGACTGGATGGTGTATTGATACAGCGCAGAGCTTCCGCGGCCGCCGATGCGCAAATCCTGGACCGGCTGCAGAAAGGCTGATGCAATGGGCAGGCTGTTCATCTTTGGCCGCAGATCATTGATCACCTGCATCGCGCTCTCCGTCCGCTTGTCCGGACCGCTGCCCGGCGGCTTCAACGCAATATAGATGAATCCCCCATTGCTGGCCCCATTGCCGCCGGTATAAGCATTCGCGTGTGCTACCGCGGGATGCGCTTTGATGATCTGCATCAGCTTCTGCACCGAGTAATTCATGAAAGGAAACGATGCATCCTGTGGCCCCTGTACCCCTCCCACCACAGAGCCGGTATCCTGCTGCGGGAAGAAACCCATGGGGATCCGGAAGATTGCCACGACATTCAGAGCAATGGTCAGCGCCAGCACGATCAGCATCAGCACCGAGTTGTCGAGCGCCCAGCTCAGCGAACGCCGATAAATGGAGAGCATTCCGCTAAAAAAGCCCTCGCTGGCCCGATAAAACCAGTTGTGCCGCTCATTCGGCGCATGATGCCTGAGCAGGTGGGCGCACATCATCGGGGTGGTAGTCAGCGAAATCACCATCGATACCAGGATGGCCACCGACAGCGTCACCGCAAATTCCCGGAACAGCCGCCCAATGATGCCGCCCATCATCAGAATCGGGATAAACACCGCGATGAGCGACATGCTGATGGAGAAAACCGTGAACCCAATCTCTCGCGCCCCCACAAGAGCAGCATTCAGCGGCGGCATGCCGCTCTCCAGATGGCGCGTGATGTTCTCCATCACCACAATGGCGTCGTCCACGACAAACCCGGTCGCAATGGTTAGCGCCATCAGCGACAGGTTGTCGAGGCTGTATCCCAGCAGGTACATCGCCACAAACGTGCCGATCAGCGATACCGGAACCGCCACGCTCGGGATGAGGGTGGCGCGTGGGCTGCGCAGGAATACGAACACCACCAGCACGACCAGCACGATGGAGCCCATCAGCGTGCGCTCGACCGTTGAAACGGAAGCGCGGATGGTATTGGTGCGATCCAGAACGATCGTCGTGTGGATGCCCTGAGGCAACACGGCTTCAAGGAAGGGCAGTTGCTGGGTAATGTTGTCGACAGTCTGAATGATGTTGGCGCCAGGTTGTCGGAAAATAATCACGAACACCGCGCGCGTGCCGTCCATGTACCCTGCCGTGCGGATGTTCTCCGACGAATCGTAGACGCCCGCTACGTCCCGCAGCCGCACCGCCTCGCCATTGTGGTAGCCGATGACCAGCGGCGCGTAATCCTTTGCCTCTGAGATCTGGTCGTTGGTGATGATGTCCGCCCGGACGTATCCATTCGACACCTGGCCGCGAGGCTCGTGCGAGTTCTGTGCGCTCAGCACCGACTGCACGTTGCCGAGGGTCATTCCGAAGCTCTCCAGCTTCGTCGGATCGAGCTCG
>DATGJK010000320.1:0-5542 GCA_035295245.1 Acidobacteriaceae bacterium | reverse complement strand
CCACTGGTCGGACAGATGGCCCCCCAGATGGTCCGACGTCTGATACTCACCAGCCATCTTGCCGGTAATCCCCTCGAGCAGCGGATCGACGGCGGAGAGGAATGCCTGAGGCGGCAGGCCGCCCCATTTCGGATTCCACATCCATTTGTGGCCCATTGCGCAGACGCTGCGCTTCGCCTGCCGCGGATCGGTAATGCCGCAGAGCGTCGCCGCCACCATATCGCAGTGCTCGAAGGCCGACGCCAGCCGCGCCCGCTTCTCAGGATTGTGCCGCAGCCAGTGCAGCAGCTTCGCGAATCCCCACTCATGCGAGTACACTCCGCCGCACCACTCGATGGCTTCGAGGCCCTGCTGGTGCGCCAGTGCGGTAATCTCCTGCGCCTCGGATTTGGCGCGGTGATCACACCACAGGTAGTACTCATCCAGGGGCTGCATCTGCGCGTCGACCGGCAACACGCTGGACCCCGTCGTATCGAGCGCGATGGCCTGGACGCTCTCCCCCGCGATCCTGGCAGCCTTCACCGCCTCTCGCGTCGCCTCCGCCAAGGCGCGCATATGATCCGCATGCGATTGGGTTGCGTAATCGGGATCCTCGCGCTTGCGATGCAGCGGGTATTTGGCAACTGCGGTGCCCAGCCGTCCCTTTTCGCTGTCCAGGATCGAGACGCGGACGCTCAGGGTTCCAAAATCCACTCCTGCAACAATTGCCATCGTTCTCCTCGGGCGCGGCTCAGCCCTTCGGCCGCTGCCAACCAGAGTAACTGGATTCTGCCCGCGCGGAAATCCTCACAGGGAGTAGACAGCCTACCCCATGGAGGATGTAGAGTGTCTGCATGCCGAAGCCGAAGGACGAGGAGTATCGTAACCGGATCGAGCTGCTGCAGGGCACGCTCGATATGCTCATCCTGCAGACGCTGCAGTGGGGGCCGCAGCACGGATACGCCGTCAGCCAGGCCCTGCGCACGCGCTCCGGCGATGTGTTGCAGGTGGAGACCGGCTCGCTCTATCCCGCACTGCACCGCATGGAACGCCACAGATGGATCACGGCAGAGTGGCGCATGACCGAGCAAAACCAGCGCGCACGCTATTACAGGATCACGGCCGAAGGCCGCCGCCAGTTGGCACGCGACCGTTCCCGCTGGAACACGATGGCAGCGGCCATCGCATCGATCCTCGAGGCCTGAACGTCAACCCCGGAGTCGCCCGTGCTGAGCTGGTTCCGTTTCAATCATCGCAAGGCCGAGCTGGACGCGGAGATCGAGTTCCACCGTCGCATGGCCACTGCCGACCGCGTCGCCCGGGGAGAATCCCCGGCAGCAGCGGAAGCCGCCGTGAACCGTGAAATGGGCAATCTGCCGCTGGCCAAAGATGTCGCCCGCGAGACCCGGGGCTGGCTCAGAGTCGAGCGGCTCGCGCAGGATTTTCGCTATGCGGTGCGATCCATGCGCCGCTCGCCCGGATTCGCGGTAACCGTAACTGGCACGCTGGCGCTGGGCATCGGCGCCGCCGCGACCATGTTCACCGTGGTCGATCACGTCCTGCTGCAGCCCACTTCCTACCGTGATCCCGCGCGGCTCGTTGCCCTGAATGAGACGGACGGCTCGGCCAGGAACTGGAATGTGCCCTGGCCCGACCTGCGCGAATGGATCGGCCAGAACCGCTCTTTCGAGGAGATTGCCTTTGGCAGCGTAGTGGGTGGCCGCAACTATCTCGAGTCAGCACATGCCGCGATGGAAATCAACGCCGAGTCCGTCAGCGCGAACCTGTTCGACACGCTCGGCGTCAAGCCACAGCTCGGCCGCGGGTTTGTGCCCGAAGGTCCGAGCTTCGCCAGCAAAAACGCGAGCCTGATTGTGCTCAGCGATGGTGTCTGGAAGGAAGCCTTCGGCGGCGATCCGCACATACTCGGCCAGACGGTCCGGATCAACAACACGCCATACACCGTCGCCGGTGTTATGCCACCCGGGTTTAAATATCCCGCCGTCACCACCGTTGGCCCGCGCGCCTGGGTGTGGGTTGGCCTGCAACTCGGTGCGGCGGATCACGACCGCGACTGGAAGAGCGATCGTTTTCAGGTCATCGCCCGCCTCCGCGCCGGCGTCAGCGTGGCACAAGCTCACGCCGAGCTGGCCGCGATCCAGAGCCGCATCGCCGCCACACTCACCGACGCCGGAGATCGTAAAAAATCCAGCCAGATCAGGATGCGACGGTACAACAGCACGCTGGTCGAAGCAGATCTTCGCAAAGCACTGCTCGCGCTGCTCGCCGCTTCCGCGATCCTTTGGCTGATCGCTGCCGTGAATGTGACGAATCTGTTGCTCGCTCGCAGCACCGCTCGCCAGCGCGAAATCGCCATGCGCGGTGCGCTCGGCGCCGGGCGCGCCCGCATCGTGCAGCAGATGCTCGTGGAGGGGCTCGTCTTCAGCCTCAGCGCCGCAGTGCTGGGCACGGGCCTGGCGTTCGGCTCGGTTCGCCTGCTGGCGCATGAACTGAGCCAGCGTCTGCCCCTTCCCGTCCCCGCTGCACCCGACAGCGCTATTCTTCTGGCGCTGCTCGGCCTGACGATTCTCTCCGCGCTTCTTTCCTCCGCCTGGCCGGCGTGGATCGCGGCGCGCTCGCCCATCGAACCCGCACTCCGGCAGGGCGGCATGCAAAGCGGAGTGGGCCGGCGCCATCATCGCATTCGCGGTGGCCTCGTCGCGGTGGAGATCGCGCTCTCGCTTACTCTCCTCGTCGCCTGCGGACTGCTGCTGCGTACGCTCTATTCATTGCGCCATGTGCCGCTCGGATACCGCACCGATCACGTCATCGTGGCTCACCTCGATATTCCGTCGTTCCGCTTCGCTCATCGCGACATGGCGCAGCAGCTTTATGCGCCTCTGCTCGACCGGACCCAGCATCTGCCGGGAGTGCAGGCCGCCGGCCTGATCAGCATGGTGCCGCTGGGCAATACCTTCACCATTCATTTCGAAATGCAGCTCAACAACAAGACGCACCTCGTCTCGTATATGAAAGCCGTGACGCCGGACGCGCAGAAGGTCTTCGGTTTCAAAATGGCAGCTGGCCGCTTCTTCAATGATCGGGACACGGCGAACTCGCAGCCCGTGGTCGTTGTCAACGAAGCCTTTGCGCGTCTGTACTCGCCCGACAAAAACAATCCCAACGAAGTCATCGGCGCGAAGCTGCTGAACATGCGCAATCACCCGACCGTCATCATTGGCATCCTTGATGACGCGCGGCAGGGCACGACGGTGAGCCAGCCTTCTCAGCCGGAGACGGACATCGACATCCGGCAACTCACGCCGGATGTGGCGTTCTATAACGCGCTCGAGGGCATCGGCATGGATCTTGCCCTGCGCACCAGCCGGCCTGCAGCGGAGATGATTCCCAACCTGCGCCAGATCCTGCGCGAGGCCAGCCCGGAGCTGGCTTCGGCGAATATCACCACCATGGATCAGATTGTCGAAGATTCCTGGGCGAGCCAGCGCCTCGCCGCGCACCTGCTGGAGATCTTCGGAGCCTCTGCCCTGTTACTCTGCGTGGCCGGATTGTACGGCCTGCTCGCGTATGTGGTTACGGAGCGCACCCGTGAGATGGGCGTGCGCATCGCGCTCGGCGCCACGCGTGGAAATCTGCTGTGGCTCATCCTGCGCCAGGCCGGATTCCTGCTGCTTCTTGGTCTCGTGGCCGGCTCTGCGCTCGCATTCGCTTCGGGACGCCTGCTGCGCAGCTTCCTTTACGGCGTACAGGCCCATGACGGATGGACGCTCGCGCTGTCTGCCCTGCCGCTCTTCCTGAGCGGCATGGTGGCCGCGTATCTGCCGGCGCGCCGCGCCGCCCGCGTCGATCCTATGGAAGCGCTGCGGGCGGAATAACCTTCAGCGCCTGCGGCCCGCCGGTTCGTGCTCGTCCGCCTTTGGGTCGAGCGCCTTTTCAGTCTCGGGATCCCCGGCGGCAGCTCCTGCCTTCTCTGAAGGCCGCAACTTATCAAGGTTGAAACCCGCTGCCTCGGCTGCCCGCGTTGCCTCCTGGGCTTCAGCCTCGAGCGCACGAAAGTCCCTGGTCGTCGCAGGGGACTTCCCGGTCGGATCTTTCTCCGCCAAATCGACCAGCCGCGGCAGCAAACGCCACCACACCAGCCGCTCATGCGCTTCCTTGTTGAACCAGCGATTTCCCTGCGCCTCATGTAGTCCGGTAAGCCATGCAACGTCAGGATCGTCCCAGTTCACACGATGCTGCTGCGCGGCTCCGTCCTCTTCTGTTATCAGCAGTCGCACGCGCGCGGCCGCCCGGTATCCCTCTTCTCCTTCGAGCCCCAGCGGATGGAAGGTCTCGGCCAGAACGCTCCGCAGATACAGCTTGTCGAAGACCTCGCCACGATTACGTTCCGGCGGCAGCAGTTCCGCAAAGGCCGTGACCAGGCACCACGCCGCCACCGGCGACCAAACCGCGGGAGCGCTCACCATTGGGCTGTAGCTGGGAAGTACGACCCGCGCTTCCGCCGGCAACGTGCGCTGCGCACACTGCTTTTCCAGTTGCGGAACGCGCGACGCTGCCTCGAGCAGCTCCCGGTATTTCCTCTGCGCGGATCGATAGCGGTTCTCGGCGCCGTCCACGCGGTCTTGGGATGCGTCGGCATTGGCCCCAGGTGCAACGCTCTCGGGCTCATCGCTTCCCCGCGCATGCGCCTGGCCGCCATCGAGGGTCGCCATCGCCTCGCGAAAGAACCGACCTGCCCGCGCGGTAAGCGCCTCGAAGGTTTCGTCGCGGCCGCAGGGAGCCTCACTGGCCCGCGCCAATGGCTTTCCATCGGCTGTTTCTGCTTCCGTCTCCGCCAGATCGGCGTAACAGCGCAGCAAATCCGCATCGAGCGCTCGCCGCAGCGCCGCATGCACGGGCCGCAGCTTGAACTTGTCCAGAGCCTCATCCAGACTCCAGACGCCATGCCCATTCAGGTCGCTGCACAACGCGTCCCACGGATACTCCGCAGTTGGCTGCAGCACGCGCCAGTTCTGCAGCACGTGGTACTGGTACGCATGCAGCTGCAGACGCAGGCCGATATCGCGGATCTCCTTGACCCAGCGTAGATAATGCAGCCCATTCTTGTTGTCCTGGTAAGCGAGCACTGGATTCCCATCGCCCGGAAGGCCCAGTGCCTCGTGTAACTTCATCGTGCGGAGGCTACCGGTCGCTTTATCGCCCTTCGCCGCTGAGCCGTGCAGCGTGCCCGAGGTGCTGCCGTACTTGTTGTGGTAGACGACCAGCGCGCGCTGATCTCCGGCACGGTTGGACCATGCAAAGACGTTCTCGTCCACTGTGCCGTCTTCGCGCCAAAAGTCGAAAAGCCAGAAATTCGCGCTCTCCGCAAAAACATGGCGATTCTTGAGCAGCGGCGCGATCTCGCGCTGATGCCGCTCGACGAGGTGCTGATTCGGCGTTTCTTCGTAGCGCGGACGCTTGTACTCCATCCCATATTTTTCTGTGAACGCCTCGATCTGCCCGTGCCCGAACATCGGCAGTCCGGGCAGCGTGCACATCATCG
>DATGJK010000319.1:0-7156 GCA_035295245.1 Acidobacteriaceae bacterium | reverse complement strand
GGATCCTTTCACGTGAACACAGCCACAGCACGCTGCCATCTCGGCAGCCGAAAAATCAATATTTCTCAGGAGGGAAAACAACGCGCGAACGCGAGAAGCAGTCTCGGCGAGCCGTGAATCCGGATTTTCGGCTGAGCAAAGCCCAAACCAGGTTCGTTTCTTTGCGGAGAAATCGCAGCCAGGTTTGACTATCCGCAGTCAGCCGAAAGTCAGCAATGCCACGATGCCCATCGGATACTGCGAGCTTCTGGTCGCGAATCACGACCGTCGCATGGATTTGCTCCCGGCCGGTAAACGTGAAGTGATAGGTGGCGTTCAGCCCTGCGGACTTACCGCGTTGAAATACGAAATTCAGGCCGCGGAGGAAAGCACGGATGGTTCCCTGACCCGCAAGACCGTTCGAGACACACCTGGTTGTCTTATGAGGAAAGCGGCGCGCCACGTAGTCTTCTGCGTCGGAACCGGGAACAACATAAACGGTCTCCACTTTTTCCTGCAGCGGCTTCACAACAGTCTTCAGGAATTCCTTGCGATCGTTGAGAAACGGGGCAATGACTTCCTCACCAGCGGGGCAGACCGAGAGGCAATAGGCTGCCTTGTAGTTCGCGCCGAATGAAAGGCTCTGCCACATGGAAACCGTTTCGGCGCCGGAAACCTTCTTTCTGTAGTCCAATCGGCTGCTGCTGTCGGCGATTGTTTCCACCCAGTCGCTAAACCCGCCCATGAATTCCCGGTAATTGTGCGTGTAGCAGGCAGAGAAGTCGAAGGTGCCATCACTGCCAATGGCGCCGGTTGGGCAGGCCGCCACACACAACTTGCATTCGAGGCAGGGGTTGTAATCAATGGGATGTGAGTATTCCGACAGCTCTGCATCCAGCAGTACCGTCCCCAGCAGGATGAAATTGCCGAACCTGGGATGAATCACATTGCGGTGAATTCCCATGCGGCCAAGACCTGCTGCGACGGCAACAGGTTTGTGCGAAACGACCCACATTTTTGTTCCCCAGCCATCCGCCTCCATAGGAAAACCCGCGGCCCCGCCGTTGATCGCACGCACGCCGATGCGTTCCAGCGCCGCAACGATGTTTCGCGCAACCTCGTTGGTTTCGTCGGTCGTGTGATGGAATTCCAGGTTAGCGATGGACCGGGCTGGAGTGCGGATGTTCTCGCGATTCATGCGCATCACCAGACTCACGAGCGTCTTCGTCCCCGGAAGCAGCGAGAGGATCTCCGACCTTTGGTCGGCAATCTCGGGACATTCGATCGCAACGAATCCCACATCATCCGCACCGGCCTTAAGGCAAACCTGTCGAAGCCACTCGCGAGTGAGAGTCTGGGGCGGGGCGGTGGACGCTTCTGCGGCTTCTTTTGCCCGCAGCAGCTTTACCGTCGGATGATCAGACAGCTGCGCCATCGAAGCCTCCCTGTTCCGCGACGATCGAGGTCGTGTCGGTGATCAGTTTCGTCAAGTGGTTCCACCGCCGCTTGCCAAACCGCCCACGAAGCGTTTCCTGCGTGCGTTGCCAATGTGGAACAGCACGACTGAATTCCGATTTCCCGAGCGGGGTGAGGCGCAGACGCCGCTCCCGTCGGTCTTTCCCGTATTTTTTTGCGATCCAACCATGTTTGTTCATCACCGCCAGTGTTCGGGTCAGGGTGGTGCTGTCCATCGCAAGAATTTCTCCGAGCGTTCCCTGCGTGACCTCTCCGGCGAGCGAAAGCGCCTGCAGGATCGTGAACTGGGTAATGGTCAATCCCAGCGGCCGCAGGGCCTCGCCATAGCATTGGGTGAGCGCCCTGGCAGCGCGTCGAAAATTCGCGCACATGCAGGGAAGAGTTGGCGTGCTCAGGCTCTTCATGAGCTAACAGATGTATATGCACATACCAACGATTCAAAAAACTGAGAAGCTATCGAGAACAGTATTCGTCGCTATAACTCCACTTCAGTCCCGGCCTCTTGCAAGCGCGCCGCTCGTCGGGTCTGGCGTGTTCTTTCGTGAGGCGAGTGCCGTTGTTGCGTACTGGCCACGCGCTGATGGAGGTGCTCCGGAGGGCATCGTCCGCCCCTCCTCCCTCGCCGAGCAACCTCCAACCAGACCTCGCGTCAACAATGCCTCACCGGCAATGACAGGACTCTCCAGCGCACTCCCGTAATCCCGCCCGCTCAGCGTACCAGCACGTCGATCAGCAGGATGGCTGCGATGGCGAGAGCGGCGATCCGCAGGCGATGGACCTTGTCCCAGGTCCGATGAATCCGCTGCCAGTCGGGAACTCCTTCTATCACGCGGTTATTCAGTGGAACCAGGAAAAAGATCGACACCAGCGAGATAAGGAACCAGATCGCATCGGCTCCGAGCAGGAGCCCACGACCCGAAGTGTGCCAGTGAAGCCAAGTCTGAACGCCGAGCATCACGGCACAGCCTGAATACCAGACCGGCATCACTCTTCCACCAACAGAAGCGCCGCGGCTAAGCAGTTTCAACTGCGGTTCGGGTTCAAGTCGCCATGCGGCGGGGTTGACGAAGGCAGAGACAGAGAATTCGACGCCGAACAGCGTGACAATCAGAAAGGCGGTGGCCATGTTAAACAAATGCATGAGCGGCTCCTGTTGACTCCTTGCCTTCAGACGCCGTTCAATTGGCACTGGATACAAAGAAGGGCACTGACAAATTCGTCAGTGGAAGCAAAGCGATGGGCGTCTCGAAGAAGGAGATCTCACCATGCCCGATCGATGCCACGCTGAGCGTTATCGACGGGAGATGGAAGGGCACTATCCTGTGGCGATTGCTGGATGGGCCGATGAGACCGAACGAACTGCGGAAGAGTATTCCCGAGATCACGGAGCGTATGCTCCTCCGTCACCTGCGGGACATGACGGATGCCGGAATCCTCGAACGTCACCAGGAGCGAGGCTCGCGCTTGCAAGTACGGTATTCGCTAACCCCGTACGGGATGACCCTGGTGCCCGTATTGGAGGTCCTCTGCACCTGGGGCAGAGAGCATCTCAAACAGGAGCGTTCCGCCTGAAGATCGGCTGAGGATTTAGGTGTTCATCCTTCCACCCTGACAGAAGTGCTCGGCCTTCCATCATCCAGGCACTGGGCGACGCTAACCAGATCAAAAGAACGCACGGGGGAGAGGGAGGGATCCCCTGTTCCCTATTGCCTGTTGCCTGTTGCCTGCCTTTGCTCAGCTGCGCAGGCGCGCCAGCAGGTCCTGTGGATGGACCGGCTTCGCCAGGATTTCGAACTCGTGGCCCTGGGCGCGCACCCGGTCCAGCAAATCGGCCGTCGCCGCCTGCCCCGAGAACAGCAGGATCTTGCAGCCAGGCAGCATCGCCCGGATCTTGATCGCCGCGTCGATCCCGTTCAGGTCGGTCATGATCACGTCGCTGATGAGCATGTCCGGCTTCAGCACCTCGGCCATCTCCACCGCCTTCTCGCCGCTGTAGACCGCCGTCGCTTCGAATCCGCTCTGGTTGAGGATGATTGCCAGCGTGTCGGCAATCACGCGCTCGTCGTCCGCGACAAGCACCCTGGGTTTTGCCTGGTTCGCCGTCTGCTGTTCGGGCATTCGTCTCTTACCACATCCTTTTTATCGTCTGCATGAGGAATGAAGGGGATTGCGAAACTCGCTGACACTGGGGACAGTGCGCCGGGTAAAACCTGCACCTATGATGATACGCTGTCCCCTGGGAGATGCTTCATCCCCCAGCAACGAACGCACCATAAAGTTGCTTCAGCATCATTCTGGATTAACCGCCTCTTCGCATACAACTCTGACCCCCAGCGCCCCGAGCGGATGCTATGACTGAACCGATCATCCAGGCACGCCAGGTCGAGAAATTCTACGCCCAGACGCGTGACGCGCGCATCCAGGTCATCGCGCCGACGGACCTGTCCATCTATCCGGGCGAAATCGTGGCCCTGCTGGGGCCCTCCGGGTCGGGCAAGTCCACCCTGCTGCGTATGCTCTCCGGCCTTTCGCGGCCCTCGGCCGGCACCGTCCTCTGGCACGGCAAGGACGTCGGCTCGACGGAGATCAACGTCTCCATTGTCTTCCAGGGATTTGCTCTGTTCCCCTGGCTCACCGTCCTCGAAAACGTCGAGGCGCCGCTCAAGGCCCGCGGCATGGAGGCCGCCGCCCGCCACCGGCGCAGCCTGCGCATCCTCGACACCGTCGGTCTGGACGGATTCGAGGCCGCCTATCCCCGGGAACTCTCCGGAGGCATGCGCCAGCGGGTCGGCTTTGCCCGCGCCCTGGTCGTCGAGCCCGAAGTCCTCTTTATGGACGAGCCCTTCTCCGCGCTCGACGTCCTCACCGCCGATAACCTACGCGGCGAGCTGCTGGAGCTGTGGCAAAAAAAGACGATCCCCACGCAGGCTATTTTCCTCGTCACCCACAATATCGAGGAAGCCGTTCTGCTGGCCGACCGCATCATCGTGCTCGGCCGCAATCCCGGCCACGTCCGCACTGACTTCAAGGTTTCCCTGCCGCAGCCGCGCGAGCGCAAGGCCGTTGCGTTCACCTCGCTGGTCGACTACATCTACAAGGTCCTCACCCAACCGGACATTGCCCCCGCCGAAGTCCCCGCCCTTGCCGGCGGACGCCGTATTCGCGACCAGCGGCAGCTGCGCTATGAAATGCTGCCCCATGCGCGTCCCGGCGGCATCGCCGGACTGCTGGAGTTGATCATCGACCTCGGCGGCAGGACGGACATCTACCGCCTGGCCGACGAGCTGGCCTTTGAGATCGACGACCTCTTCCCCATCGTCGAAGCCGCGCAGCTGCTCGGTTTTGCGAAGGTGGAGGAGGGCGACGCCGCCATTACGCCCGAAGGCCGCGCCTACGCCCAGGCCGAGATCCTGCTGCAGAAGGAGCTCTTCCGCCAGGCGGCCCTCGATCACGTGCTGCTGCTGCGCCAGATCAGCCGCGCGCTCGCCAACAAAAGCGACCACTCCGTCTCCGAGGAGTTCTTCCTCGACATGCTCGACGAGCAGTTCAGCGAAGACGAGTGCAATCGCCAGCTGGAGACCGCCATCAACTGGGGGCGCTACGCTGAGCTGTTCGACTGGGACGACGCCCGCCGCCGCTTTACGCTGCATCAGCATGAGGGCGAAGACGTCGCGGAGCCTGCGCCGGAGCAGGCCGGATGAATCACACGACCGGCGGCGCCTCAGGACGCCAGCGGCTCACTATGGCGCGTACCCTGGTGCTGGAGCGCACCTGGCCTTTCTTCATCGACCTCAGCATCGCCGCGGCTTTGCTGGCAGCATTCTGGGCCATCCTCTGGATCGCGAAGTTCTGGTTCAGTTCCGCCATTCCTGAAGTCGAAATCTACCGCGCTCCTTCGCACCTGCCGCTGTATGCGTTCTATTCCGTTGTCCGCATCTTCTTTGCCTATGCTCTCAGCCTGCTCTTCGCCATCACCTACGGCTACACCGCGGCCTACAACAAGCGCCTTGAGAACCTGCTGATCGCCATCCTCGATATTCTGCAGTCCATCCCGGTTCTGAGTTTTCTGCCCGGGGTCATGCTGGCCATGATGTCCCTCTTCCCCTCGCGCCAGCTGGGCATCGAGTTCGGCGCCATTCTGCTCATCTTCACCGGCGAAGTCTGGAATATGGCGTTCAGCTTCTACACATCGCTGAAGAGCATCCCCCGCGAGCTGATGGAAGCCTGTGAGATCAACCGCTTCTCGCGCTGGCAGCGCCTGTTTCAGCTCGAGCTTCCCTTCGCCGCCATCGGCCTCATCTGGAACTCCATCGTCTCGGTCGCGAACGGCTGGTTCTTCCTGATGGTCTGCGAAATGTTCCCGGTCGGCAGCCGCAATTTCCGCCTGCCCGGCCTCGGCTCGTACCTGCAGACCGCCGCATCCCATGGGGATTATGTCGCGCTGACCTGGGGCATCATCGCCATGATGCTGATCATCGTGCTCACCGATCAGCTCCTCTGGCGCCCCCTGATCGCGTGGAGCGACAAGTTCAAGTTCGAGAATGTGGAGAGCGCGAACCGCGTCACTTCGCCCGTTCTCGACGCCCTTCGCAACTCGCGCGTCGTCGGCATCATCAATCGCTATACCTTCCGCCCGGTGGCGGAGCGCTTCTACATGGATCTGGGCCACCGCCATCGCAAACCGCAACGGGAGCGAACCGAGCCGAAGCGGAGCGCAACCGCTGTGTACGTCGCGATTGCCGCTGCGCTCCTCGTCGCGATCGGATTCGCCGCTTTCCACGCGGTACTGCTGCTGCGCGAGATCAACCGGCATGAATTTCTGCGGCTTCTTGCCGGCGCCGGCCTCACGTTTGCCCGCGTCAACGGAGCTTTGCTGATCGCCTCTCTCTGGACTATTCCGGTAGGCGTCGCCATCGGATTTAACCCGCGGCTCTCGCAGCTTTTGCAGCCCATCGCTCAGATCGCCGCCTCGTTTCCGGCGACCGCGCTGTTTCCTCTCATCCTGATCGCGCTGGCGCGCATCGGCGTCGGCCTCGGCCTCGGATCCGTCGCGCTCATGCTGCTCGCCGCGCAATGGTACGTGCTCTTCAACGTCATCGCAGGCGCCCAGGCGATCCCCTCGGAGCTCCGCGAAATTGCTACCCTCTTCCGCTTCTCGAACCTGCAGCGCTGGACAACGGTGATCCTGCCGGGAATCTTCCCCTTCCTGATCACGGGCCTCATCACTGCATCGGGCGGCGCATGGAATGCTTCCATCGTCGCAGAATACTTTCAGCTGAAGGGACGCGCGCTGGCGACCCTCGGACTGGGCGCGCAAATCAGCGCAGCCAGCGATCAGGCGAATTACCCCGTTCTGCTCGCGGCCACCATGATCATGGCGCTAATGGTGGTGACCATCAACCGCCTCGTCTGGCGTCCGCTCTACCATCTCGCGGAAACGAAGTACCGGCTCGACTGAGCAGCCGTCCTCGTACTCTGTCCCCGCGTTGACCGGCGCTGAAACGACCAGCTAGCATACCTGGAAACCAACGGAGACCCGGGGTGATCGGCGAGACGCTCGGCCACTTTCGCATCGTGGCCAAAATCGGCGAGGGAGGCATGGGCGTTGTTTACCGCGCCCAGGATGAGCTGCTGCATCGGGATGTCGCTGTCAAAGTTCTGAAGAAGGAACGCGCGGCCGCCCTTCCTCCAGGCCACAGTC
>DATGJK010000318.1:0-2725 GCA_035295245.1 Acidobacteriaceae bacterium | reverse complement strand
CCATCAAGGAGGTTCGCGACAAGAACGAGTACATCCTCAATATGGGCCGCCCCGACATCGTCCGCATCAAGCGCGATGCTGAAATCGCTGCTGCTGAGGCCGAACGCGACACCGCCATCCAGCGCGCCAACGCCATGCGCGAATCCGCCGTCGCCAAGGCAGCTGCTGATCAGGCTCGCGTCATTGCCGAGACCGCGTCGCTGGCCAAACAGGCCGAGGCGCAGCGCGATCTCGACATCCAGAAAGCGCAGTTCTCCGAACAGAGCCGACGGCAGCAGGCGCAAGCCGACAAATCCTATGAGCTGCAGACCAACATTACCCAGCAGCAGGTGGTCGCCGAGCAGGTGAAAGTCCAGCAGGTCGAGAAAGAACAGCAGATCAAGGTGCAGGAAGCCGAGATCCAGCGCCACGAAAAGGAGCTGATCGCCACTGTTCTGAAGGAAGCCGAGGTGAATCGTCAGCGCATCGAGGCTCTCGCGGCCGCCGAAAAGGCTCGTCTCACCATGGAAGCCGAAGGCCGTGCGGCCGCCATCCGCACGCAGGGCGAAGCGGAAGCCGCCATCATCTTCCAGAAGGGCGAGGCCGAAGCCAAGGCCATGAACGTGAAAGCCGAGGCCTATCAGGAGTGGTCGCAGGCCGCCGTGGTCGATCGCCTCATCACGAACATGCCCGATGTGGTGCGCGCCATGAGCGAGCCCCTGGCCAAGGTGGACAAAATCACCATCGTCTCCACCGGCGGAGAAGCAGCAGGCGCCAACAAGCTCACCGGCGACATGGCGAAGATCGCCGCTCAGGTGCCGGCGCTCTTCGAAGCGCTCTCCGGCATGGACATCCGCGAACTGATGGCCAATGTCAAGGCCATGGCTGTTCGCGGCGACGGAAATGGTCATGCAACGACGGCCATCGTCGATGCGAAGTAATGAACAGGGCGGGGAACTGCGGTTCTCCGCCCGCAATTTTAGGAAGGGAGAATCGTTATGGCACTCCTGGAACGTGTAGGAACATTGCTGAGAGCGAATATCAACGACCTGATCGATAAGGCCGAGGATCCCGAGAAGCTGCTGAAGCAGCTCGTTCTCGACATGGAGAATCAGCTCATGCAGGTCAAGACGCAGGTGGCCATCGCGATCGCCGATGAGCACCTGCTGGAGAAGAAACGCGCCGAGCACGAGACCGCAGTCACCGAGTGGCAGCGCAAGGCTGAGATGGCCGTCCGCAAAGCCGACGATGGTCTGGCCCGCGCTGCGCTGGAGCGCTCGCTGAGCGCAAAGCAAATGGCCGCGGGATTTGCGCAGCAGCTCGAAGACCAGAAAGTCGAAGTGGAAACCCTGAAGAATGCTCTCCGCCACCTCGAGCAGAAACTGCAGGAGACGCGCAGCCGCTGCGATCTGCTCATCGCCGAGCATCGCCGCGCCCGCGTGGTTGGCCGTGCCCAGCAGGCTCGCGACGCGATCGGTAAATCCGACCGGTCCACCAGCATCGATCGCATGAAGCGGCGCATTGATACTGAAGATGCGCGCAATACCGCCACGCGCGAACTGATGGAGCACGATTCTCTCGAAGACCGCTTTGCGGCGCTCGAAAGGGAAGAACAGATCGAAGAATTGCTGAAGAACCTGAAAGAACAGCACGCCAAAACGGCGTGACACCCGGTGCAGGGTGCCCCACCCTTGTCGCTCACACTTGAGCGACAGGGTGGGATGGATTGCGGTGCGGGTGCCCCATGTCTCCTCCTTTTGGAGACATGGGAAAGCCGGGACTTCGTCTGAACCGGACCTTCTCCGGTTATCCCTCCCGCCGCAACAACTCGCACGCGATCGCAGCCTGGCCGAGCGAGATGCCGCCGTCGTTGGCCGGCACGGCGCGCTGGAAGAACACCTCAAATCCATTTTCCCGCAGCGCACGGAGGCAGTTCTCGAGCAGCAGCACATTCTGGAAGCACCCACCGCTGAGGCAAACGCGATGCAGTTGCAAGTCCGACCGCATCCGCCGGCACACTTCGACGATGACGGTGGTCATGGTTGTGTGGAAGCGCGCAGCGATTGCGGGCTGTGCCTCTCCGCGCCGAACGTCCTCCACAATCTGCCGGATCATGGCCCGGAGATCCACGTCCACGGGAGAAACACCGCACAGCCCAAAGTCATAGGGCTGCTGCGCCGGGCCGCTCCATGCATCTGCCGCGGCCTCGAGCATCATGGCTGCCTGTCCTTCGAACGACACGGAATGCCGCAGACCAATCAGGGAAGCAACCGCGTCGAACAAACGACCCGCTGAAGATGTCGGAATCGTATTCACGCGCCGCTGCAGCATCGCATCCACGATCCGCAGCCGGTCTGCCGGCGCCATATCCGCCCACCTCTCGCCGGCGGGAACTGCGCCGAATGTATCCAGCAGATAACTGCGCGCGACCCGCCACGGCTCTCGCACACCCGCGTCGCCGCCAGCCAGCAGCACCGGCCGCAGCCGCGCATACCGCTCGAATCCCGCCAGATCAGCGGCCAGGAACTCGCCTCCCCAGATGGTCTTATCCGTGCCGAATCCAGTTCCGTCCCATGCAACACCGATCACGCGCCCGTCCAGGCCGTGCTCAGCCATGCAACTGGCAATGTGCGCATGATGGTGTTGCACGCCGATGGCCCGTACACCCTCCATCTTTAGCGCAAGCTGTGTGCTCAAATATCCGGGATGCAGATCGTGGGCCACCGCCGTTGGTTTCACATGGAAG
>DATGJK010000317.1:0-3337 GCA_035295245.1 Acidobacteriaceae bacterium | reverse complement strand
GCCGCGCTCGGCGAAGCGCCGGCCCAACTCACTGGCGGCTCGGAGATAAAGAGGAGATGCGCCGGGAGCCGACGCGCAAAAGACACAGACCCACTTCTTTGAAACGCCCATTGGTCTGAGTCTACCGGGGAGCGGATGGCCGGGCTACATTACCGGGCGACGATATCTCCCGCGATGCGGTCGTACTCGCTCTGGGAGATGACTCGTTTTCGGACAAGGTCGCGCGGAGCGCTGTAGGGCCGGTTCTCGGCAATGCGGCGTGCCGTTGTGGCGTTCACTCCGGGCAATGTTTCCAGATCCTCGCGACTCGCGCTGTTCACGTCCACGACGCGGTCGCCGTCCTTGTTGTGGAGGCCGGCGCGAACGCCTTTGGCCACGTCGTTGGCTTCGCGGGTGGCGTTCGCGGCCGCGACTTTCGCCTGTGCAGCGGCCTTCTGCGCTTCTACCTTGGCCTTTTCAGTCGCCTCCTGCGCCTGCTGCTGGATCTGCTTGTCCGATTCGTGGGCGCAGGAAGCCATCCAGAGCAGAGCCGCGCACAGCGCGACACAGGTGAGGAGCCGGAACAGGAGCTGGAAGTGGGGAAAGGGTCGCATGGGGAAGGCCATCCTTGCCCTTTCATGGAAGGCGCTGATCCCCAGAGAGTTGCCAGAAAGTAACGGGTAGGTAAAACTTTCGTGTTTGCAAGTGTGTGCCGTCAGAGCTAACATCCTTCACCGAACGGCCCCTCCTGCCCCCCGAGCCCGGAGGTACGGGTATTCCGGACCCGCTCGGCACCAGGAGCCGGCTCAACCGAACGACGGCTGGGAGGAATCCGGCCTGTCGCCTGGGTTGCAGTCGGCCGTCGCCCAGGCGCTTTCCGGCGCGCACCCGCTGCCGATCGGGACTTCGACGTCTCGAGGCGCTTTATGAGCTCCATGATGAGCTATATGCCTGTGGTCTGGATCGTTTGGGCCGGAATCATCACCTTCCTGCTCATCCTTCTGGTCTACCGCTCCAACCTCACCCGCTATGAAGAAGACCAGATCTTCCTGGATGACTCCGGAAGTCACCAGAAAAAAGAGCAGGAAGACCTGCTCGTAAAAGTGCAGAAGATCCAGCCGCTGATCAGAATTGTGGGAACCGTTACCGGGGTCCTTACCGTCGCTATCATCGGCGTTTATGTTTGGGATGCCCTGCAGCACCTGATGTAATCCG
Organism: Acidobacteriaceae bacterium; assembly: GCA_035295245.1. Lineage (GTDB taxonomy): Bacteria > Acidobacteriota > Terriglobia > Terriglobales > Acidobacteriaceae > Palsa-343. The sequence goes on along the minus strand of DATGJK010000317.1, from coordinate 2,143 downwards.
CTCGAGCGCGGATCAAGATTGGGCTCCGGCGCAGAGCCGAGAACCTGCGCCGGAGATTGAGCCTGTGAAAATCCGCGGCTGGTGCCGTCCAGCCGGCCGGGCATGGTTGTATTCTTCCATTCGTGTGCCCTGGCTCCGGTTCATCCTCTCGCTTCGGTTTCAACGCGTTCCCCGGTAACAGACGATTGCTCGGGTTGGTTGCGTGGGTTGGTTTGTGCTTCGCTCCTGTAACCGCTGTTCCGCAGACGGCGACAACCTCTCCGTACGACGTCGTCGATCCGATGATCGGCACGGCGGGCGGCGGCAATACCTTTCCCGGCGCCAGCCTTCCCTTCGGGATGGTCCAGTGGAGCCCTGACACCAATACCAAAGCCTGGTACGAATACGACGCGAAGCGGATTTACGGATTCTCGCTGACGCACATCTCGGGAGCCGGATGCCCGCTCTACGGGGACATCCCCGTGCTGCCGTGGACCGGCGACCTGACGGTCAGCCCGCACCAGAACCGCGAACTCTACACGCAGCCGTTTGACCACTCCAAAGAATCCGCGCACCCCGGTTACTACGCCATCACGCTCGCGAATGGACTCCGCGTGGAGATTACCGTCGGGGACCGCGCGGGAATCGCGCGCTTCACCTTTCCGGATGGTAGTCCGTCGCGCCTGCTGCTGAATGCCGGCGGCAGCGCCAATTCCGGGGTGGTCGATCAGAAGCCAAACGATCCTGCTCGCGCGAACGATGGATACACGATCCACATCGACGGGGACCGGGCCGTTTCCGGGCAGGCGCGCGCGGGGAACTTTTGCGGCTCGCCAACGCGCTACACCCTCTACTTTGCCGCGGAATTTCAGCAGCCGATGGTCCACAGCACGATGTGGCACGATGACACCATCGACGCCGCGGCTCGCGAGGAGAACGGCCATCACGCCGGTGCGCTGCTGGACTTTGGCGATCAGCGCGAAGTAATGATGAAGGTCGGCGTGTCGTTCGTCAGCGTTGACCAGGCCCGCGCTAACCTGAACACCGAAATCGCAGACTGGGATTTCGACGCGGTTCACGCAGCCGCGCAGGCCAGCTGGTCGCAGTTGCTGAATCGGATCGAGATTCAGGGAGGCACGCCGGATCAGCGCACCATCTTCTACACCGGCCTGTACCACATGCTGCTGTCGCCGAACCTCTTCAGCGACGCCAACGGCGAGTATGTGGGGTTCGACGGCAAACTCCATCGCGTGACGTGTGGCGGCGGCAGCTGCCAGCGCGCGCAGTACGCCAACTTCTCCGATTGGGACATTTACCGCGACGTCATTCAGCTGCAGGCGCTGCTCGATCCGGTCCGCACCAGCGACGAAGCGCAGTCGCTGGTGAATGATGCGGAGCAGTCGGGATGGCTGCCACGATGGCCCTATGCGAACGACAATCCGTACGTCATGGGCGGTGACTCTTCGACCATCCTGCTCGCCGACGCTTATGCCTTCGGAGCCCGGTCCTTCGACGTCCATGGAGCGCTGCGGGCCATGATCAAAGGCGCGACGCAGCTCGGGAACGGCATGCACGGACAAGCGGAACGCCTGTACCTGGCCGATGAACTGAAGCTCGGCTACGTGCCGATCGACCACGATACCCTCGCTGCATCGCGCACACTAGAATTTGCCAGCGACGATTTCGCGCTGGCGCAGATGGCCGGGGGGCTGGGCGACAGCCGCGTTCACAACGACTTCATCAAGCGGGCCGGAAACTGGCAGAACCTGCTCGATCCGGAGACCCACTGGATTCGTCCGCGCAGTTCGAATGGAAGCTGGCTGCAAGGGTTTGACGCTGACCGCTCCCTGCCCAAACGCCCCGACGCGCCGGTCAGCAGCGATCAGGATGGATTCGAGGAGGGCAACAGCTGGCAATACTCCTTCATGATTCCCTTCGACTACGCGCGCCTGATTCCGGCCATGGGCGGCGACCCGGTTGTCGTTTCGCGGCTCGACCGGTTCTTTTCGAAGCTCATCTGCTGGGGCGAGCCGTGCTTCAACATGGCAAATGAGCCGGACTTCGTTGTGCCCTACGCCTACGAGTACACGAACGAGCCCTGGAAAGCGGATGACGTCGTCACGCGCATCGAGCAGCAGACGTTCTCCGCCAAGCCGGATGGCAT
>DATGJK010000316.1:0-9437 GCA_035295245.1 Acidobacteriaceae bacterium | reverse complement strand
GAAGCTCTACAAAATTCCGTTCGTCCTCACCACTCACTCGCTTGAGCCGCTGCGCGCCTGGAAATCCGAGCAGCTCGGCAGCGGTTACGCCATGAGTTCCTGGATGGAGCGCACTGCCATCCTCGATGCCGATGCGGTGATAGCCGTCTCGCAAGGCACGCGCAAGGACATAATGCGCGCCTATCCTGATATTGATCCCAGCCGCATCCACGTGATTTACAACGGCATCGATTTGCAGGAGTATCGCAAGGTTCAGGCGATGGATGCCCTGGAGCGCTATGGGGTGGACACCCGCCGTCCCTACGTGCTCTTCGTCGGCCGCATCACGCGACAAAAGGGCGTGACGCATCTGGTCGATGCCATTCCTCACCTGCCCCCTGACACACAGGTCGTGCTCTGCGCCGGCGCTCCGGATACCCCCGAGATCGCGCAGGAAATGCGCGAGAAGATCGAGGGCGTGCGCGCCGACCATCCGCGCACCATCTGGATTGAGAAAATGCTGACGAAGCCCGAGGCGATCCAGTTGTACAGCCATGCCGCGGTCTTCTGCTGCCCGTCGGTTTATGAGCCCTTCGGCATCATCAATCTGGAGGCGATGGCCTGCCATGCTCCGGTCGTAGCCAGCGCCACCGGAGGCATTCTGGAAGTGGTTGTGGATGGTGAAACCGGGTGGCTGGTTCCCTTTGAGCAGGATCCGGTCACCAGCTTTCCGCTCTATCCGGAGAAGTTTTCGCGCGACCTGGCCGCGAAAATCAGCGCGCTCCTTGCCGATCCGGCCAAAGCAAAACAGTTCGGCGAGGCAGGCCGCCGTCGTGTCGAGGCCATCTTTTCATGGACGGCCATCGCCGCTCAGACGATCGATCTCTACAAGGAGTTGTTGGCAAAGAAGGGATCAGCGAGCACCAGGCAGCCCTGATCACTGATTTCTAATCACTGATCGCTATCTCGCGCTGTCTTCCCCGACCCGCAGCACAGCGAGGAACGCCTCCTGCGGAATATCTACTTTGCCGATCCGCTTCATCCGCTTCTTGCCTTCCTTCTGTTTCTCCAGCAACTTGCGCTTACGCGTGATGTCGCCGCCGTAACACTTGGCCAGAACGTTCTTGCGGAGCGCTGAAACCGTTTCACGGGCGATGATCTTCGACCCGATGGCCGCCTGAATGGCGACCTCGAACTGCTGCCGCGGGATCAGCTCGCGCATCTTCGAGACCAGCGCCCTTCCGCGTTCGTAAGCGTGGTCGCGATGCACGATGATCGACAGCGCATCCACCGGCTCGCCTGAGACGAGGATGTCCATTTTCACCATCGGCGACTCCCATGTGCCGGAGAGGTGGTAATCGAGCGACGCGTACCCGCGCGAGACGGACTTCAGCCGGTCGTAAAAATCCAGCACGATCTCATTGAGCGGCAGCTCGTACGTCAGCATGACGCGCGTCGCCGAAACGTATTCGAAATTCTTTTGCTGCCCGCGCTTTTCCTCCACGAGTTTCAGGATCCCGCCGACGTACTCCTCATTCGTCAGGATCATCGCCGTGATGATCGGCTCCTCAATCCTGTTGATTTCGCTCTGATCGGGCCAGCGCGACGGATTGTCGACCTCGACCACGGATTCGTCCGTCAGGTGGATCTTGTAGCGCACGCTTGGCGCCGTGGTGATGAGGTCCAGATTGAACTCGCGCTCCAGCCGCTCCTGGATGATCTCCATGTGCAGCAGTCCGAGAAAGCCGCAGCGGAAGCCAAAGCCCAAGGCGGCGCTGCTCTCCGGCTCGAAGAAAAAAGAGGAATCATTGAGCCGCAGTTTTTCCAGGGCATCGCGCAGCAACGTGTGCTCATGCGAATCCACCGTGTAGAGGCCCGCAAACACCATCGGCTTGATCTCTTCGAAGCCGGGCATCGGCTCGGGAGCAGGTCGCGCATCGTCGGTGACCGTGTCGCCGACGCGCGTGTCCGACACATTCTTGATCGTTGCTACGAAGAAGCCCACTTCGCCCGCCGACAACTCCTCGATCTCCACCGGCTTGGGTGTGAGCACGCCCATGGACTCGATGTCGAATACTTTGCCGTTCGACATCAGCCGGATCTTCATCCCTTTGCGCATCCGCCCGTGCACCACGCGCGCCAGCACGATGACGCCGCGGTACGGATCGAACCAGGAATCGAAGATCAGCGCCTGCAGCGGAGCCTCCGCATGGCCCTTGGGCGGAGGCAGCCGATTCACGATGGCTTCCAGAATGTCCGGCACGCCCTGCCCAGTCTTCGCGCTCACCGGGATCGCGCCGCTCGCGTCCAGACCCACGGTCTGCTCGATCATCTCCTGCGTGCGCGGGATGTCGGCGCTGGGCAGGTCGATCTTGTTGATGATCGGGATGACCTCGAGCCCGTGATTGATCGCCAGGTATGCATTCGCCAGCGTCTGCGCTTCGACGCCCTGGGAGGCGTCCACGACCAGCAGCGCGCCCTCGCACGACGCCAGCGAGCGCGACACTTCATAGGAGAAGTCCACGTGCCCGGGCGTGTCGATCAGGTTCAGCTGATAGGTCTCTCCATCTTTGGCCGGATACATCATGCGGACGGAATGAGCCTTAATCGTGATGCCGCGCTCGCGCTCCAGGTCCATCGCGTCCAGCACCTGGGCCTGCATCTCGCGCGCCGTCAGCGAGCCGGTCAGCTCCAGCAGGCGGTCGGAAAGCGTGGACTTCCCGTGATCGATGTGCGCGATGATCGCGAAATTGCGGATGTGACTGATGTCCATCGAAGAAAGCCGGGAAGGCAGGCCCGCGCGAAGGCCATTGGCTTGCGGAGAGAAACTTCGCCGGAAGCCTCAGTTTACCATCGGCATTCTTGACACCCGGCCCTACAATGAAGGTTCCACGCGCTCATGGTGTTGATGAGATTGTTCGTTGCTGGCAGCCTGGCTGCACTGGTTGTCCTTACAGGTTGCCCGTCGAAACAGAATCCGGCTGCGCATCCCCCGGCGCAGGCCACAGCGCCTTCGCTCAGCACATCTTCGTCTGCCCAGGCCGGGTCGTCTGCCGCAGCCGCATCCGCTCCGCAAGCCGCGCCCGCGCAGGCAGCGCCCGCTCCAGCCGCTTCGGCCAACGCCGAACGCGACCGCCAGCTCATCGATTCCGTCGAGAAGGCTTACCACACCGGCATGAGCGAGTACCAGGAGGGACACCTGGCGTCGGCTCGGGCGAACTTCGACTACGCGGTGGACCTGATGCTGAAGTGCAACTGCGACATTCGCAGTGACGCCGCGATTTCCGACGAGTTCGATCGCATCGTCGACTCCGTGAACACGCTGGAGATGGATGCCCTCGCCCAGGGAACGCCGCTGCAGCCGCAGGCCGAGACGCCGGTGGACGTGGCCGGCAACATCACAGCTCCGGCGAACCCCAGTGTTGCCGCGACTGCTACTGCCGAGTTGAAGACCACCCAATCCGACTTGCCGCTGGTCATCAACGAATACGTGGCCGCCTATATCGACTTCTTCAGCAACAATCCCAGAGGCCACGGAACGATCGTGAACTCTCTTGAACGCATGGGCCGCTACAAGGAAATGATTCAGCGCGTGCTGCGTGAAGAGGGAGTCCCGCAGGACCTGATTTACCAGGCTGTAGCCGAATCCGGCTTCCGGCCACAGGCTGTCAATCCGCGTTCGCACGCCCGCGGCATGTGGCAGTTCATGCCATGGGCCGCCTATGGACTGGAGCGCACCGCCTGGTACGATCAGCGCTTCGATCCGGTGGAGTCCACCCGCGCCTACGCCCGCGAGATCAAAAAGATGTATGACCAGCTCGGCGACTGGTATCTCGCCATGGCCGCCTACGACTGGGGGCCGGGTAATATCCAGAAAGCCGTGCAGCGCACCGGCTACGCAGATTTCTGGGAGCTCTACCGGCGCAACAACCTTCCCCAGGAAACGAAGAACTACGTCCCGATTATTCTGGCCGTAACAATCATGGCAAAAAACCCAAAGCAGTATGGCCTGGATGACCTCGCTCCCGATCCGCCGCTGGCCGACGATACGGTGCAGACCGACTACGCCATTGACCTTCGCCTCGTCTCCGATATCGTCGGCGCACCCGTGCAGGAGATTGCCGCGCTCAATCCCAGCCTGCTGCGCATGACCACGCCGCCCGACGAGCCCTTCGACCTGCATCTGCCTGCGGGTACGGCGGGCGTTTTCAAACGCGACATCGCCCAAATCCCGGTTGAGAAGCGGCGCTACTGGCGCTTCCATACTGTGCAATCGGGCGACACGCTGGAAAGCATCGCGCACACCTGGCACGTCTCACCGTCGGAGCTGGCGTTTGTGAACCAGCTCGACAAAGGCTCCGACCTATCCGGCGTTGACGCGCTTGTGATTCCGCAGGCTCCCACCAGCGCGGGCGCGCTCCGCAACGCTGTATATCATCCCCGCCGCGGCGATACCCTCGTGACCATCGCCGATCGCTTCGGCGTCACGGTGGCCCAGTTGCGTCGCTGGAACCACTTGCGAAGCGGCACCATCACGCCCGGCGTGACGCTGTATGTGGCCGAGCCGGCGCATATCTCCTCAGGCCGCCGGTCCCGTTCAGGCGCGTCGGCCGGCCGCCACACGTCCCACGGTTCCAGCACGACGAAGCGCTCCACGGCGTCCGCTCACACCACGAAGCACAAGCGGCCGGCCTGATACAACCGAGCCTGCCCTCCCGTACACTCGTCTGAAGGAAAACCATGCCGTCTCTTTACGCAATCGTGCTGGGCGCGATTGTTCTCAGTCTGCTGGTTGTCTCGCTGACGCGCCTGCGCCGCGTCAAGACCCGAGCGGACTTTCTCGTCGCCGGACGGACGCTGCCGGCGTTCGTGTTGATTTTTACGCTGCTCTCTTCATGGATCGGCTCCGGTTCACTGCTCGCCGGCGCGGAGAACGCCTACCGGCATGGATTCGCGGCGTTGTGGCAGGCGGGCGGCGGATGGTTGGGCCTGCTGCTCATCTACTTTATCGCTCCGCGGGCTCGCAAATTTGCCCAGTTCACGATCCCTGACCTGCTCGAAGCACGCTACAGCCAAACTGCCCGCGTCCTCGGCGTGATCGCCATCCTCTTCGCCTATACAGGAATTACCAGTTACCAGCTCATCGGCGGCGGCGACATCCTGCACCTGGTTTTCCCCGCGATGATTACCCCGCAGCTGGGCGCGTACATCATGGCCGGCTTCACAATCGTGTTCACTGCCATTGCCGGCATGGCGTCTGTGGCCTACATGGATGTGGTCATCGGCCTGCTCGCCACGATCACGATGTGTGTTGCGCTGCCCTTTCTGATGCACAGGGCGGGCGGATGGTCCGGCGTGACGCACACGCTGCCCGCAACCCACTTTCAGTTTCTCGGCGACTTCACGTTTGTGCAGGCCATGGAGCTGATGATCCCGACGCTGCTGCTCATGCTCGGAAATCAGGCCATGTATCAGAAATTCTTCTCGGCGAAATCCGAACGGGACGCGCGTGTTGCTGTCGTCGGCTGGGTGATCGGCACCGTCATTCTTGAAACCGTCATCGTTGCCCTCGCCGTCGTTGCCTCGGCGATCTTCCGCACCGGCGAAGTCTCGCAGCATCCGCGCGAGATCATCGCATACTCGGCGCTGCATGGCCTGCCTGCCTTGCTGGGCGCGCTGCTCATGGGCGCAGTCTTCGCGAAGATCATGTCCACGGCGAATAATTTTCTCTTCTCGCCGGCCACGAATCTGATCAACGACGTCTTTGTCCGCTATGTTGCTCCCAACGCTTCGAACAAGCGGATCCTCCTCGTCTCCCGTCTCATGGTCGTGCTCCTCGGCGTCTGGTCACTCATTCAGGCCACCCAGATCACGAACGTCCTGCAGCAGACGCTCTATGCCTACACGGTCTACTCCGCCGCGCTCACGCCGGTGATCCTTGCCGCGTTTTATTCAAAGCGCGCCAACGCCGCCGGAGCGGTCACGGCCATCGCTGCGGGAACCTTTATCACCGTCCTCTGGAATACCGCTTTCCCCGACGGCAACGTCTCCCACTGGATCATTCGTACCGGCCTCGCCCCGCACCTTGCGGCGCGGCTGGCGCTCCACGATGCAATTTTCCCCGCCCTGCTCGCTTCGGTCCTCGGACTGGTCCTGGTGAGCGCCCTCACCGCGCCGCCTGCCCGCGAACAGGTCGATCTCTTCCACAGCGCACCGGCGCCGGAACCATCAGCCGATTGAGAACTGCTCGCGAATCAGGGCGAGCCCCTCTGCGGTGGAGTGGATCCTTCCCTCCAGCTGGGCATCCTCCGCGATCCGCAGCATCTCCTTGAACGCCGGGCCCGGCTTGTACCCCGCGGCGATCAGATCACGCCCCGTCACCAGCAACGCGGGACGAACCTCCTCCTCCGGCATCTCCTCCCGCTTGCGCTTTGCGAATTCGTAGAGGCTCAGATCGCGGTGGCTCGACAGGCAATCCATGCGATGCAGTGCCAGATGCTCGTCGAACTGCGGCAGCCGGAAGAAGCGTTTCAACGTGGACTCCTTCATCTTCTCCACGTCTCCGAAGCGCATGTGGTTCTCCACGAGGCTCAGGATCTGCGCGCAATCTTCGTTCGAAAACCGCAGCCGCCGCAGGATTTCGTGGGCCATCTTCACGCCCACCTCGACGTGCCCGTTGAAGCGAATCCTGTCTGGCGGATTGTGTGAGAACGTCGCCGGTTTGCCCACATCGTGCAGCAGCGCGCCCCAGGCCAGCGTCGGCGAGACGTCCGGCGGGAGCTTGTCCAGCAGCAGCAGCGTGTGCACCCATACGTCGCCTTCGGGATGAAACTCCGGCGGCTGCTCGACGCCATGCATGCGGCTGATCTCCGGCAATACCTGCTGCAACAGGCCGGTGCGGTCGAGCAAATCGAAGGCGCGCGCCGCTCGTCCTTCCGTCAGCATGCGCGTCAGCTCATCGCGTACACGCTCCCGGCTCACCTGGGCGATGGCCGGAGCCAGTTCGCGGATCGCCCGCTCCGTCTCCGGCTCAATCGTGTACCCGAGCCGCGCCGCAAAGCGCACGGCGCGCAGCATGCGCAGCTTGTCTTCTTCGAAACGCCTGCGCGGATCGCCAATGGCGCGAACAATACCCTCGCGCAGATCGTTCTGGCCGCCCACATAGTCCAGCACCGCGGAGGTCAGGCTGCATGTCTCCCGCTGCAGGATGGGGTCCAGCATCATTCCGTTGATCGTGAAGTCTCGCCGCAGCACATCCTCGCGCGGACTGCTCGAAAACCGCACCTCCGCCGGATGCCTTCCATCGAGATAAACGCCGTCGCTCCGAAAAGTGGCGACTTCGGTGACAACTTCGCGGTCCGCTGCATCGTCGCAAACCAGGATCACTCCAAAATGCGCCCCGACTGAGAACGTCTTCGGAAAGAGTGCCAGCACCTTGTCCGGAGTGGCGCTGGTAGCCACATCGAAGTCTTTCGCCTCATGCCCCAGCAGCAGATCGCGCACGCATCCCCCGGCGAAATACGCCTCGTAACCCTCCGCGCGAAGCCGCTCCACGATTCGCAACGCCGCGATGTATGCCCTTTTCTGCATCAGGAATCTTCGTCCGGTTCGTGCCCATGGTGCCCGACAGACATCATGATCGGCCTCTCAGCGGCAAGCCTTCCGGCAGCTGCGTGCGTCAATCGCCTCCGAATTGAACAGAGGTGTTATTTCAGCCCATCAATGGATCTTGCTAGCATGCTTGCTGGATGAGCTCAACTACGCAGCCAGTGGCGTCATCTCCGCGATGGAAATGGAGCGACCGTGTCTTCAGTTTACCTGCCATTCTGATTGTCGCTCTCGTGTACGTTACGTCTCTGTATGCGTACCAGCTGCGCGTCGGCGACCCCGATATCTGGTGGCATCTTCGGAACGCCAGCCAGCTCATTCATACCCGGCACTTCATCCACACCGATTTCCTCACCTTCACCGTCGCAGGGAAGCCATGGATTAACTTTGAATGGCTTGGTGAGCTGCCGTACTACTTTGCGTGGCAGTCGCTCGGCTTGACAGGCCTCTATCTTGTTGAGCTCATCCTGGCCTCCTCGATCGCTGTCGGCATTTACTGCCTCTGCTGGATGCGATGCCGCTCCCCGCTCGCCGCGTTTCTGAGCTCCGCCGTCGCCGTCTTATTCGCGACTGTTTCGTTTGCTCCGCGCACGCTGCTGTTCGGATGGCTCTTTGTCGTTATGGAGATTGCGATTTTGTGGAGCTTCCAGGAGCGGCGTGATTACACCTGGTGGCTGCCCCTGCTCTTTCTCGTCTGGATCAACACCCACGGCTCCTGGTTCATCGGCTTTGCGCTGATGCTGGTTTTCATTGCCTGCGGCTTTGCGGATTTTTGTTGTGGCAACGTTGATGCGACCCGCTGGTCTTTAGCAGAGAAGAAAAAGCTATTGGCCGTTACAGCTGCCACGATCGGAGCAGTCTTCGCGAACCCGTACGGGTGGCGCCTCGTGACGTATCCGTTCGATGTCGCGTTCCAGCAGAAATTGACGATCCAGGACGTTGCTGAATGGGCGAGCCTTGATTTTCATACCATCCGCGGGCGAGTGGTGCTGATGCTCATCCTTCTCATGGGAACGCTGCAACTGGTGCGCGAGCGTCGGTGGAAGCTCCAGGACCTCGCCTTTGCGGCCATCGGCATTTATGCAGGCGTCACGTACATTCGATTCCTTTTCCTCACCGGGATTCTGATTGCGCCGCTGCTTGCACTGCAACTAGACTTCCTGTTCGGCGAGCCATCGCCGCAACGGAAAAATCGTCCCTGGGCCAATGCAGCGGTGATCGCCGTGCTGCTGGTCCTGATCGCCGCCCGCTTTCCGACCAGAACTCAGCTCGACGCCGATATTGCGCAGGGTTTTCCGGTGAAAGCATTGCCTTATCTCCGCAGCATCTCCGGTAACGGACGCATCTTCAATCCGCACGAATGGGGCGGGTACCTCGAGTGGTATACGCAGGCGCCACAGTTTATCGACACGCGAAACGATATTTTTGTGCACGAGGGCACCATGCAGGATTACGTGCGCGTCGTCCAGGCGAACGGTGCCTTCGAGGTTTTCAGCAATTACCAGATTCGATATGTCCTGCTTGCGGATGGCAGCTCTACCGCCTATCTGCTTCGACATAGTCCGGAATGGAAGCAAACCTACGATGACGGCCAGGCCGCTGTATTTGAGCGGTCGCGCTGACAGGACGAATACTCCGAGCTTGCGCGGTATGCTCGAGATCTCCCTGCAGCGGCAAATACTATAGAGATGTGGCCTCTGCTTCCAACGCCCTGATTCTTGGCATCGAAAGCTCCTGCGATGAGACGGGGGCCGCCGTGGTCCGCGGTGGGGCGGGAATCCTCTCCAACGTAGTTGCCTCGCAAATTCCGGTGCACTCGCCGTACGGCGGAGTCGTCCCGGAACTGGCGT
>DATGJK010000315.1:0-15493 GCA_035295245.1 Acidobacteriaceae bacterium | reverse complement strand
GCTCGAACGAGCGCGAGGGCTGCGGCGCTTCGACCAGATCACGGTGGTGATTCTGCCCTCGCAGCAATTCTGGCGCGGGGCGAGGGTGGCCATTGAAGGGTTCACGCTGGAGCCGAAGTAAATAGCGCCATCCACCACGTATCCAGGCTCGGAGACCTGGGGCGGCCGCACCGGGTCCGGCCAGGTGGGCATTGGGTTTTGATCCCGTTCAAAACTTTCTTCTGAACACGTTCAGTTTTCTCTTGCAATGCCGCCCAAATCGGTCTACGGTTGTAGTTGAACGTGTTCAAATGCGTTGAACGGGAGGGGCTATGTACATTGCGGGTTGCTATTTCAGCTATCTGGCGATCAGCATCGTGCTCACGGTGTGGGTGGCGAGGACTCTGCACTCCTCGGGGCGGGTGTTTCTGCTCGACGCGTTTCATGGGAACGCGGAACTGGCCGATTCTGTGAACCGGCTGCTGGTGGTCGGTTTCTACCTGATCAACGTGGGCTACATCGCGCTGGCGCTGAAGACCACCGATCCGCTTTCAAACCTGCGGCAGGTGATCGAGCTGGAGAGCACCAAGCTGGGCGTGGTGCTGCTGATCCTGGGCCTGATGCACTTCTTCAACATGTTCGTGCTGGCGCGGATGCGGCGACGCTCGGTGAACCACCGGCCGCCACGCACGGCGCAGGAAGGCGTGTGGCAATGAGCGTGAGGGAGAAGGAGGAAAGGTATGTTTCAGACCACGTACTTTGTGGGCTACTCGCTGATCTGCGCGCTGCTGACGGCTGGCCTCGCGGTGACCTTGCATCGGACGGCCAGGCTGCTGACGGGCGATCGGGCCGGCGGGAATGCGAGGCTGATGCTCGCCGTCGCACGGCTGCTGGCGGCGGGATTTTTCCTGGCGTGCGGGGGATATTTCGCGATGACCTGCCCCACGGACTGGCGGTTCAGCAGCCTGGGTGAGGTCGCGCACGTGATCAGCGTGAAGGCCGGATTTTTCCTGCTGCTGGTGGGCGCAATCGATGTGGTGAATCTGTTGATTCTGGCTGTGGTGAGGCGACAGGTACAGGAGGCTGCTTAGAGATGCCGCAAAAAGCAATTGCAAAATCGGCGGAGACGCGGGCACGGATTCTGGAAGCGGCGCTGCGGACGTTTCGGGAGCGGGGCTTCGAGGGAGCGACGATGCGGGAGATCGCGGCAGCCGCCGGGATGGCGACGGGCGCCGCGTACTACTACTTCGAGTCGAAGGAAGCGATTGTGATGGCCTTCTACCAGCGCGCGCAGGAGGAGATGGGGCCTGGTGTGGAAGAGTCGCTGGCGCGCAGCCGCACGCTGGAGGCGCGGGTGCGGGGGATCATCACGGCGAAGCTGGAGTATTTTCTGCCGAACCGGCCGCTGATGAGCGCGCTGACGGCGCATGTGGATCCGACGCATCCGCTGTCGCCCTTCAGCGAGCAGACGCAGCCGATCCGGGAGCATGACCTGGCGCATTTCGAGAGGGCGGTGGGGGAGTCGCAGCTGCGGCTGCCGAAGAACATCGCTCCGTATCTGCCGCGGCTGCTCTGGCTCTACCAGATGGGGGTTCTGCTTTTCTGGGTGTACGACCGCTCGCGGGATCAGCAGCGCACGGCGGTCCTGCTCGAGAAGACGCTGAAGATGATCGTCATCGGGGTGCGCATGGCGGGGCTGCCGTTTTTGCGGCCGGTGCATCGGCTGGCGGGCGAGCTGCTGGAGACGCTGTACGGAAAGGCGTGAACTGTGCGCGTTGTGATTCCAGGCGGGAGTGGGCATGTGGGGCACGTTCTGTGCCGGCATTTCCATGAGGCGGGGCATGAGGTGACGGTGCTCAGCCGGCATGCTCGGCAGGAGCCTTGGCGCGTTGTTGAGTGGGATGGGCGCACGCGGGGCAAGTGGGTGGAGTCTCTGGACGGAGCCGACGTGTGCATCAACCTGGCGGGGCGCAGCGTGAACTGCCGGTACACGGAGGGCAATCGCGAAGAGATTTACCGGTCGCGCGTCGATTCGACGCGGGTACTGGGCGAGGCGATCGCGTCGGTGGCGCACGCCCCGCGGGTGTGGCTGAACGCGAGCACGGCGACCATTTACCGGCACGCGCTGGATCGCGAGATGGACGAAGCGACGGGCGAGTTGGGCGGCGACGAGCCGGGCGCGCCATCGAAATGGAATTTTTCGATCCACGTGGCGAAGGACTGGGAGGCTGCGTTCTTCGCGGCGGCGACGCCGCGGACACGGAAGGTGGCGATGCGGAGCGCAATCATCATGAGCCCGGATCGCGGCAGTCCGTTTGCGCTTCTGCTACGGCTTGCGCGGTTCGGGCTGGGCGGCAGGAACGGGTCGGGGAGGCAGTTTGTCTCATGGGTGCACGAGGCGGATTTCGCGCGTGCGGTGGAGTGGTTGATCGCGCACGAGGAGGTTGAGGGCGTGGTGAACATTGCTGCGCCGCATCCGCTGCGGAATGCCGAGTTCATGCGGGAGCTGCGGCAGGCGCGCGGACAACCGGTGGGGCTGCCTGCGCCGGCATGGGCGATTGAAGCTGCGGCGGTGTTTTTGCGGACGGAGTCGGAGCTGGTGCTGAAGAGCCGGCGCGTCGTGCCGGGACGGCTGCTGGCGGCGGGATTCACTTTTCAGTTCTCAGTCTGGGCGGAGGCGGCGCGCGATCTGGTGGCGCGCTGGCGCCGCGCTGCGGAGAAGCGCTGATCTTCCGGCAACACACCTGACGCGCGCTCTTGACATCCCTTGCTGTCTGGGGATAGTGTCGTGCGCATCCCCAGATGTCGAGGGGTGCACAGGGAATCATGGCGAAAAACGATTTGCAGGGGACGCTGGATCTGCTGGTGCTGAAGACGCTGGCGCAGACCGGCCGCATGCATGGGTATGGGATTGTGCAGCACATTGGGCGGGCAAGCGATGAGCTGCTGCGGGTGGAAGAGGGCTCGTTGTATCCGGCGCTGCACCGCATGGAACAGAGCGGGTGGATTGCGTCGGAGTGGGCGCTGACAGAGACGGGGCGACGCGCGAAGTATTACAGGCTGACGGCAGCGGGACGGCGGCGGCTGGATGACGCAGCCCAGGAATTCGAGGCGCTGGTGAAAGGCGTGCGGGCGATCTTGCGGTACGCCTGAGGACAAGGTTCGCCGACGATCTGCCGGATGGGAGAAAGAGCCAGACCATGGGCTGGACGAAGCGCATCACGAATCTGTTTCGGCGCGAGCGCGTGGATGCGGAGATTGCTGAGGAGCTGGCTGCGCACGTGGAGATGGCCGCCGAAGAGGCGGTGTGTAACGGCGCCGGCGAGGCAGAGGCGCGGAGAGCGGCGCGGCTGCGGTTTGGGAATCCGGTGGCGATGCGGGAGAAGACGGCGGGAGCAGATGCGGCGCTGGGGCTCGCGGGCGTAGGGCGCGATGTGAAGTATGCGCTGCGGCAGATGCGCAGGTCTCCGGGATTTGCGGCGACAGTGATCCTGACGCTGGGACTTGCGATTGGAGCAAACCTCGGGGTCTTCCGGGTTTTGTACAGCGTGCTGCTGGCGCCGTTGCCGGTGGCCCATCCGGAGGAACTGGTTGCGCTGCACGCAGTGCAGTCGCCATTCGATCATCAGTGGTTCTTTTCGTATCCGGCGTATCAGCGGCTGCAGCGCGCGACCGGAGCTTCCGCACCGGTGATCGCTCGCACAGGGTTCGGCATCGGGCTGCTCCAGATGCCCAGCCAGGCAGCGCCGGAGGCGCGTTTTCAGCTGGTTTCGAACAACTTCTTCAGCGTTCTGGGCGTTGCGCCGAAAGCAGGCAGGCTGTTCACGGAAGGCGACGGACGGCCGAGCGATGAATGGCCCGTGGTGGTGCGCTACGGATTTGCGCTGGGGCGATTTGGCACAACGCAGCTCGCAGGACGCCACGCAATATTGAATGGAATGCCGGTGGTGATCATCGGAGTAACCGAGGAGCGCTTCCTGGGAGTGGTCACGGGATACGCTCCGGATGTGTGGCTGCCGCTGGAAGCTGGATCGACCGGGCGGACAGGGGCATGGTTCGATTCTCTGGGACCGGGCCACGGGATTCGCCTCAAGGATCCGTGGATGGAACAGCCCGGCATTTTCTGGCTGTGGCTGACGGCACGCGTGCCGACGGACCAGCGGAGCACAGCGGCGGCACGATGGACGGCAGCGCTGCGACCGGATCTGGAACTGATGGCGGATGCTGCGCGCACTCCCCAATCCAAATCAGAAATTCTGCACGCGAGGATGCAGCTGCTCTCCGCAGCGCACGGAGAAGGATCGCTGGGCGAAGACTCTTCCCTGCCGCTGATCGTACTGATGGCCCTGACGGCAACTGTATTTCTTGTGGGATGCCTGAACCTTGCGAGCCTGCAGGCGGCACGGATGAGCGCACGCCAGCAGGACTTCATCGTTCGCATCTCGCTGGGCGCGAGCCGCTGGCGGCTGTTGCGACAGGCGTTGACCGAGGGGGTGCTGCTGACGATCGCCGGCGGCGCCGCGGCTATCGCCATCGGCGGTGCGACGAGCATCCTGCTGGTGCACTGGGCATCCACCCGCAACTGGCTGCTCGATCTCAACCTGCAGGGAGGAACCCTCGGCGTGCTGCTGGGCGCCGGACTGATGGCGCTGGCGCTGGCGGTCTTCAGCGCTCTACCGGCATGGGGCACAATCCGCGCCAGTTTTGCCGGCGCCAGCGCACCGAAGCGCATTCACGCCGGGATACCACAGAGTGCGTCGGCGCGGCGCTGGTCCAGCGCAATGCTTTCAGCCCAGGTGAGCCTCTCGGTCGTGCTGGTGGCCATGAGCGCTTGTTTCGCGCGTACGTTGTTCGATCTGAGCCGCGTTGATACCGGCATGGACCGCGAGCACGTGCTCTCAGTGAACATTGACATGGTTCACGGCTATACGGCGCAGCACCCTAACCTGCCGGTTCTGTACCGCAGGCTCGTGGAGCGGCTGGAGGGAGTGCCACAGGTGCGCAGCGCAGCCGTGGAGATGTGCAGAATTCCATGGTGCGGCTGGAACACCGCTCTCCATGTTTTCGGTCATGAGAGAGCAACGGATGCCGGCGTGCACGGAGAAGAAAATCACATCGGTCCCGGATATTTCCGAACGATGGGCATTCCGCTGCTGCGCGGCAGAGACTTTTCCGAAGCGGACCGAACGGACACGCCGAAAGTGGCGATTGTGAACCAGACCTACGCGCAGAAGCTCTTCGGCAGCGAAACCCCGATCGGGCAGTGGATCGGCTATGAGGCGGCGCCACAGAATCATGAATTCCTGGTGGTGGGCGAAGTGGCGGATGCGCGGGTCGACGGTCCCCAGTACGCCCCGCCGCCGGTTGTCTATCTTTCGATCGATCAGAATCCCGCGCCCGCCCACTCGATTGAGGTAAGGACGGCGGGACCAGCCGGCGCGATGGCTGCGCAGGTGCGGGATGCTCTTCACGCGATCGATCCGGAACTGCCGGTAACAGAGGTGGTTCCTCTGGGCACGCAATTAAACGATGGACTGACGCAGCAGAAGCTGCTGGCTCGCCTCACGGCCGCACTGGCTGGGCTGACGTTGACGCTGGCGGCGCTGGGGTTCTTCGGAGTCATGTCGTATCGCGTAGCGCGACGCAGCAGTGAGATGGGAATCCGGCTGGCACTGGGCGCGAAACGATGGCAGGTACAGGCGATGGTTCTTCGGCAGACGGTGCTGGTGCTGCTTGCGGGAATCGTACCGGGACTGGCGCTGATCGCAGCCGCCGTTCATGGGGCGCGGAGCCTGCTGACCGGCGCAGCCAGCTCGAACTGGCCGCTGATCGTGGTTTCCATTCTGGTGCTGGCAGGAGTTGGGATTGTGGCGACGCTGGTGCCCGCACGGAGAGCCGCGCGTGTGAGTCCCATGGAATCGCTGCGGGCGGAGTGAACAAACGATGAGCTGGTGGCGACGAGTGCGGAACCTGGGCAGGCGCGAACGCGTGGACGCGGAGATCGCGGAGGAACTGGCTGCGCACGTGGAGATGGCCGCCGATGAGGCGGTGCGTAACGGCGCCGGTGAGGCGGAGGCGCGGAGAACGGCGCGGCTGCGGTTTGGCAATCCGGTGGCGGTGCGAGAGCAAACGGCGGGAGCGGATGCGGCTCTGGGGCTCGCGGGCGTGGGACGCGATGTGAAGCACGCGCTTCGGCAGATGCGCAGGTCGCCGGGATTTGCGGCGGCGGCCATTGCGACGCTGGCGCTGGGGATCGGAGCGACGACGGCGATCTTCACGCTGATAGAGCAGGTGATGCTGCGATCGCTGCCGGTCGAGAAGCCGCAACAATTGTGGCGCATCGGGGACAGCGTGGGCTGCTGCTACTCCAATGGCTATACGCAGAGCAACGAGCAGGCGCAGAACGACTGGAGTTTTTTCTCGTGGGAGGCGTACAAGGCGTTCCGCGCCAACACGCCGGGATTCGCGGATCTGGCGGCGTTCGAGCCGGGCGAAGGCAATGCCGAGTTGGCGGTGCGGCGGATGGGATCAGCGGCGGCGCCCGAGCCGCGCAATGGGGAGTATGTCTCGGGCAGTTTTTTCCGGACCTTCGGGGCGGCCGCGTGGCGCGGGCGGGTGTTTACGGATGCGGACGATCGGGAGGGCGCGCCGCCGGTGGCGGTGATGAGCTTCCACACCTGGCAGGAGAACTACGGGTCCGATCCGTCGGTGGTGGGCGGGACGTATGAGATGAACGGGCATACGTTTACGGTGATCGGGGTCGCTCCGCCCAGCTTCTATGGAGCGAGGGTGGCGGCGTGGGGGATGCCGGATGTTTGGCTGCCGCTGGCGGCGGAGCCTGTGATCGCGGGGGGCACGTCGCGGCTGAAGAATCCCGCGTCGGCATGGCTGGATTTGATTGGCAGGGTGCGGCCGGGGACAAATCCCCGGGCGCTGCAGGCGCAACTGCAGGGTGAGCTGCAGGCGTGGCTGGCGAGTCACGTGGCGGAGATGGACGCGCAGGAGAAGGCGCTGTGGCGGAAGCAGACGCTGAGGCTGACGCCGGGCGGCGGGGGCGTGTCGCTGATGCGCGAGGCGTATGGGCGCGATTTGAAGCTGCTGCTGGCGGCGGCGTTCTGCGTGCTGCTGCTGGCGTGCGCGAACCTGGCGAGTCTGCTGCTGGCGCGCGGACTGCGCAACCGGCGGCAGACGGCGGTGCGGGTGGCGCTGGGCGCGAGCCGGGGGCGGCTGATCCGCAAGGCGGTGGTCGAGAGCGTGATGCTCGGCTTGGCGGGAGGAGCGGCGGGGATTGCGGTTGCGATTGCCGGGGCAAAGCTGATCCTGCAGCTCGCGTTTGCGCGTTCTGCGCAGAGCAGCTGGATTCCGGTGCAGGGTTCGGTGTCGCTGCCGGCTTTGCTGTTTGCGCTGGGGCTGGCGGCGATGACTGGCGTGGCGTTCGGCGTGGCGCCGGCGTGGATCACGTCGCGCGCCGAGCCGATCGAAGCAATGCGGGCGGTTCGCACGATGGGAGGCGATCGACCTGGAGCGCAGAAGGCGCTGGTGGTGGTGCAGGCGGCGCTGTCGCTGGTGCTGTTGAGCGCGGCGGCGATGCTGGGACAGAGCCTGCGGAATCGCGAGCACCAGGATTGGGGATTCGATCCGCGCGGGCGGTATCTGGTGTCGATCGATCCGAAGCTTTCGAATTATCGGCAGGATGAGCTGGCGCCACTGTTTCGGGAGATTGAGGCGCAGCTGCGGGCGATTCCTGGGGTGCGCAGCGTGGGCGCGGTGCTGGAGGCGCCGCCGGGCGGATGGATCACGCACGAGATCCGGATTGAAGGGCAGGCAGAACCCGGGCCGGGGGCGGATTTGATTTCGGGCTGGACGCGCGTGACGCCGGGATTCTTTCCAACGTATGCGGAGCGGATCGTGAGGGGGCGAGCGATCAGCGAGGAGGATACGGCCGCGACCCGACCGGTGGCGGTGGTGAACGAGGCGTTCGCGAAGAAGTTCTTCGGCGGACAGAACGCGATTGGACAGCATTTCGGGCCGGCTCCGGAGCGCAACGCGGCGATGTACGAGATCGTCGGCGTGGCTGCAAATGTGGAGTTTGAGAACGACCTGCAGCAGCCGATGTATTTGCTGCCGGAGGCGCAGAGCACGTCGTTTGTGGACGCGAACACGGAGAGCCGCGAGGTGTGGTCGCACTACTTATATAACGTTGCGATCTGGGCTCCGGGAAGTCCGCCGGATCTGGAGGCGCGAGTGAAGAAAGCGCTGGGCGACGCCGCTCCAGACCTGACGGTGTACGGCATGGAATCGTATGTGGAGGCGATTCGCGACGGGTTTGCGGCGCAAAACATGATCGCCACGCTGACGTGGATGTTTGGCGGTATTGGGCTGCTGCTGACCGCGGTGGGTTTGTACGGCGTCACGGCTTACGGAGTGGAGCAGCGGACGGGCGAGATCGGCGTGCGCATGGCGCTGGGAGCGGATCGCGGCAGCGTGGTGGCGATGGTGCTGCGGGGAGCATTTGCGCAGGTAGGGCTGGGGATCGCGGTGGGGATTCCGGTGGCGATTGGCACAGGACGCGCCCTGGGGAGCCGGCTGTTTGGCGTGCAGCCGTGGAGTCCAGCGCTGCTGGGCCTGGCGGCGGTGGCGCTTTTGCTGACGGCAGTGGTGGCGGGGGCGATCCCGGCGCGACGAGCGGCGGGGGTTGATCCGATGGAATCACTGCGGGCGGAGTGAGGTAAGCGATGAGCTGGTGGCAACGAATGCGGAACCTGGGCAGGCGCGAACGCGTGGATGCGGAGATCGCGGAGGAACTGAACGCACACATCGAACTGGCGGTGGAAGAAGCCGTGCGCAACGGCACGAGCGAGGCGGAAGCGCGGAGGGCGGCGCGGCTGCGGTTTGGGAATCCAGTGGCTGTGCGGGAGCGAACGGCGGGGGCAGATGCGGCGCTGGGCGTGGAGGGCGTGGGGCGCGACGTGAAGTATGCGCTGCGGCAGATGAAGAAAGCGCCGGGATTCGCAGGGGTGGTGATTGTGACGCTGGCACTGGGGATCGGCGCAAACACGACGGTCTTCAGCATTGTCGATGCGGTGATCCTGCGGCCGCTGCCTTACGCGCAGCCGCAGCGGCTGGCGGAGGTTCTGGCGCAGTCGAGCCGGCACCGGTTCGAGGAAGAAGACGTTTCGTACCCGGACTACTTTGACTGGCGAGCGCAGAATCACAGCTTTTCGCAGCTGCTGTCGTATCACGACACTTCGTTCGCGCTGACGGGCGTGGAACGGGCGGTGCACGTGGATGCGGAGGTGGTCTCGTGGAATCTGGTTCCGCTGCTCGGCGTTGGGCCGGAGCTGGGGCGCGGGTTTCTGCCGCAGGAGGAGAAGCGGGGATCGCGGGTGGCGCTGATCAGCCATGCGCTGTGGATGACACAGTTCGGAGGCGACCGGTCGATTGTGGGACGGACGATCGCGCTGAGCGGGAATTCGTATACGGTGATCGGCGTGATGCCGGCATCGTTCCGGTTTCCGGTTTCGGCGCCGCAGAACGGAATCTGGACGACGCTGGCGGTGGATGACGATCCCGCGAACCATAATCCCGCGATCACGAATCGCGGGATGCGCTGGCTGAACGTGATGGGGCGGCTGCGGCCCGGCGTGTCGGTGGCGCAGGCCGACGACGACATGCGGTCGATTGCGGCGCGGCTGGCGAAGCAGTATCCCAATTCGAACAGCAGCCAGCCGGCGGCTCACGTGGAAAGCGAACTGCTCGCGGTGCTGGGGGATACCGCTCCGCTGCTGACCATTGTTTTGGGCGCCGTGGGGATGGTGCTGCTGATCGCGTGCGGGAACATTGCGAATCTGCTGCTGGCGCGGGTGCGCGAGCGGGAGCGGGAGATGGCGATGCGCTCGGCGCTGGGCGCGGGACGCGCGCGTATCGTGCGGCAACTGCTGGCGGAGAGCGCGGTGCTGGGCGTCGCCGGGGGCGCGGCGGGATGCGCGCTGGCCTTCCTTGCGGTTCCCGCGGTGCTGCGGCTGATCGGGGACAGCATTCCGCGAGCGGCGGATGCGGGCGTGAATCTGCCGGTGCTGCTGTTTGCGCTGACGATTTCCCTGCTGGCGGCGCTGCTGGTTGGGCTGCTGCCGGCGTGGACCGCGACACGGCTGGATCCGATCGCGACGCTGAAAGAAGGCGGGCGCGCGCAGGTTTCCGGACATGACCGGCTGCGCTCCGCGGTGATTGTTGGGCAGGTGGCGCTCGGAGTGTTGCTGACAAGCGGAGCCGGATTGCTGCTGAGCAGCTACGCGCGGATGGCGGGCGCTGATGAGGGATTCAATCCCGATCATCTGCTGACCTTCAACTTTGAAACGCCCGATGCGCGCTACGCGAAGACGCGGCCGGAGTTCTATCGCGAATATTTCGCGCGGCTGCGCTCTCTGCCGGGTGTGCAGGCGGCGGCGGGATCGATGTTCCTGCCGATGACCGGCATTGACGCGAATATGACCTTCCAGAACCCGGAGCATCCGCTGCCGCCGGGACAACTGGACGCGGCAGCGAACGACATTGTGTCTCCGCAGTACTTCCGGACGATGCAGATCCCTGTGCTGCAGGGGCGTGAATTCACGGATGCGGATGACGTGCACTCGCCGCCGGTGATCATCGTGAACGAGGCATTTGCGCGGCGCTTCTTCCCCGGCGAATCGGCGCTGGGCAAGAAGATTCGGCCCGGGGGGAGCAGCGACGCGAACGGCAAGCCGACATGGCCGCAGATTGTCGGCGTGGTGGGAGACACACGGCGTAATTCAACGCAGTTCGCAATGCGGCCGGAGATGTATCTGCCGTCGGGTCAGGCGCCGAACTGGTGCTGCATGCTTTCTGTGGTGCGGACGTCGGTGGATCCGCAGAGCCTGGAGCCGGCGGTGCGGCGCGTGGTGGCGTCGATGGATCCGCAGATTCCGGTCACCGATGTGCACACCATGCGCGATTTGATCGCGATCGAGATGAACCTGCCGCGGTTCGCCGTGGTTCTGCTGGGGGCTTTCGCCGGTTTGGCACTGCTGCTGGCGATTGTCGGACTGTATGGGGTGATGACGTACTCCGTAACGCGGCGGACGCGGGACATCGGCGTGCGGCTGGCGCTGGGCGCGCAGAGGAAGGCGGTGCTGGCGATGATCCTGCGCGATGCCGGATTGCTGGTGGGCATCGGGATTGGGATTGGCATGGCGGCGACCATCGCTTCGGCTTCGGTGCTGCGCGCGATTCTGTTTGCCACCGCGCCGCGCGATCCGCTGGTGCTGGCCGCGGTTTGCGCGGTGATGGGAGCGGCAGGGTTGCTGGCGGCGTATCTGCCGGCGATGCGGGCGGCGGGGATCGATCCCATGCGCGCGCTGCGCGCGGAGTAGCGGCGGAGAGGTGCTATGAGCCTCATGCGACGAATCCGCAACCTGGGGCGGCGCGAACGCGTCGATGCGGAGATCGCGGAGGAGCTGGCTGCGCACATTGAACTGGCCGTTGAAGAGGCGGCGCGGAACGGCGCGAGTGAGGAAGAGGCGCGGAGAGCGGCGCGGCTGCGGTTTGGGAATCCGGTGGCGGTGCGGGAGAAGACGGCGGGGGCGGACGTTGCCCTGCTGCTCGACACGCTGACGCGTGATGCGCGGATTGCGCTGCGACAACTGAGGCGCTCGCCGGGATTCGCGCTGGCTGCGGTGCTGACGCTGGGGCTCGGCATTGGCGCGAACACGGCCATCTTCAGCCTGGTGGAAGGCATTCTGCTGCGGCCGCTGCCCTATCAGCATCCCGAGCGGCTGGTGGTGATCTGGCAGACGACGCCGGAACATCGCGCTACGGGCGCGTACTTCAATATGTATCGCCAGTTCGAGGCCTTTCAGCAGAGCAGCCGCAGCTTCGAGCGGATGTCGGCGATGTCGTGGGCCGACGGAATGCGATCTGGCCCGGTGCGCTGGAAGGGCAAGCCGGTGGAGATGCTGGCGTTTCCGGCAAGCCTGGATTTCTTCTCGACGCTGGGAGTCTCAGCGCAAATGGGGAGAACGTTCGCCCCTGCCGATCTGAACGCCGCGTGCACGGTGGTGCTGGCGCACGCATTCTGGCAGAACAAGCTGGGCGCTCCGGCGAATATCGCCGGGCAGACGCTGGACTTTGATGACGCGAGCTGCCGCGTGGTGGGGGTGATGCCGCGGAGCTTTTCGTTTTATCCGACGGCGACCGACGCGTGGATGCTGATCACACCGTCGAGCGCGTTCGCGACCCAACCATGGCACTCGATCACGGGAATCTTCGGCCTCCTGAAGCCGGGGGTGACGCGCGCAGCGGCAGAGGCGGAGCTGGCGGCGATCGAGGAGCGAATTTTGCCGGAGGCGCCGAAGGCGGATACCTTCCTGCGTGACTGGAGGCCGGACGTAATTCCGCTGCACGACAACTTCACGTGGCTGACGGGGCGCAATCTGCGCCGAGGGCTTTGGCTGCTGCTGGGGGCGTCGGGCGTGATTCTGCTGCTGGCGTGCGCGAATCTGGGCAGCCTGCTGCAGGGCCGCAATATGGGGAGAAGCCGCGAACTCGCCGTCCGGCTCGCGCTGGGTGCAGGGAGGGGTCGCCTCGCAGGGCAGCTGATGACGGAGTCGCTGTTGCTGGCGACGGGTGGGGCGGTTGCGGGCGTGGCGCTGGCCGCGGCGCTGCTGCGCTGGTTTGTGGCCGTGAGCCCGATTCCGTTGCCGCCGGGAGCGGTGCTCGCGGTGGACTGGCGTGTGCTGCTGTTTGCCGCAGCGGCAGGCATGCTCTGCCTGATGCTTTTCGGGCTGGCGCCGGCGCGCCATGCTTCGGGGACAGACCCGAACGCAGCGCTGAAGACAGGCGGCGCAGCTGGAGTGACGCGGGCGGCGCTGCGCAACATGCAGGCCCTGGTGGTGGTGCAGGTGGCGCTCTCGATGATGCTGGTGGCCAGTGCCGGCCTGCTGGCGAAGAGCCTCTGGAATCTGGTGGCGACGAATGTGGGCTATCGCACGGAGCACGTGTTCAGCGCGGAAATTTATCGGCCGAAGAAGCGCTATGCGGACACCGGCGACGTGTCGCGGCTGGCGGCGCAACTCATGCCTGATCTCAGCTCGTTGCCGCAGGCGGAGTCGGTCGCGTTCGCGTCCGGCTACCTGCCGATGGGCGGAGCGAGGCCACTCGCGCTGGAGGGCCGGCACGCGCCCGAGCACGATCAGCCCACCGCGATCGAGCAGGACGTGGGCGCAACCTATTTCGCGACGCTGGGGATTCCGGTGCTGCGCGGCCGCGGGTTTGATGACCGCGACCAGGAAAAGACGCAGGCCGTAGCGATGATCAACGAGGCGCTCGCGAAGCGGTATTTCGCCGGGACGGATCCGATTGGCCATGCGATTCAGCTCGGCAGCGACGGAGATGCAGCGCCGCGGTGGCTGAAGATTGTGGGCATCACCGCCGACGTGAAGACGACGACCGTGTTCCAGGAGATGGGATACGTGGAGAATCCAGTGGTCTACCGTCCGCTGACGCAGGTGGCTCCGCAGGGCCTGGCTCTGCTGGTTGCGACCCGAGGACGGGCGAGCAATCTGGCGGGCGACGTGCAGCAGCGGCTTGCGGCGCACGATCGCGATCTGGAGCTGACGGACATCGATGGGCTGAGCGCGCTGCGCGCCGACGGTCTGTCGCAGCCGCGTTTCCGGACGGTGGCGTTCGAGGGATTCGCGACGCTTGCGCTGGCGCTGGCGCTGGTGGGGCTCTATGGCGTGCTGGCGCAGATGGTGCTGCGGCAACGGCGGGAGATTGGGATTCGCATGGCGCTGGGCGCGAATCGCTCGCTGATTCTGTGCGCGGTGCTGGGCCAGGCGTCCATGATTGCCGCGATCGGAGTGGTGTGTGGCACCTGTGGGGCGGCGGCGGCGGCCCGCCTCCTGCGCGGCTTGCTGTACGGGATTCGGGCCGAGGGAGCACTGGAGTTTGCCTGCGCAGCAGGAGCCATGCTGGTGGTAGCCGCAATCACGGCATGGATTCCGGCGCGGCGAGCCGCTTCGGCGGATCCGGCCGAGGTGCTGCGCGCGGAGTAAGGAGCGAACCATGAGCTTGTGGCACAGAATGCGGAATCTGGGGCGACGCGAACGCGTGGATGCATCGATGCTGATGCGCGAGGAGTGATGCAGCTGGCGCTCAGAGCGTGAAGGCGCCGACGGTGGTGAGGTTCGCGTCGGCGTCGCCGATGTAGACCGTGTACTGGCCGGAGGGCATCTGCCAGGCGCCGGAGCCTGTGTTCCAGATGGAGAAGGGGTGCGACGAATCGTTGGCGTCGATCTCGATGGTGACGGGCTGGGCTGCACCGGGCTGGAGCGTGACCTTCTTCCATCCAACGAGGCGATGGGGCGGTTCTCCGGTGGAGGCGGGCAGGCCCAGGTAGACTTGTGCGACTTCGGCTCCTGCGACGGGGCCGGTGTTGGTGAGGGTGAAGGTGACCTGAAGGTTGGGATTGGTGGCGGCGGAGAGATTGTTGGTGAGCGACGCGCCGGTGATGGAGAAGGTGGTGTAGGAGAGTCCAAAGCCGAAGGGAAAGAGCGGGGTGAGGCCGTTGGCATCGAACCATTTGTATCCGACGTTGAAGCCCTCGGTGTAATTCACTGCAAAGGGCGTGGTGTTGTCGGGCGGCTGTGGGATGGAAGGCCGCGGCAATTGCGACACGCTCGCGGGAAAGGTGATGGGCAGCTTGCCGGAGGGATTCGCTTTGCCGAAGAGCAGGTCGGCAATGGCAGGGCCGCCGCTTTGACCCGGATACCAGGCCTCCAGGATGGCGCTGACCTGGTTGAGCCACGGCATGACGATGGCGCTGCCGCTCTCGATGACGACGATGGTGTGCGGATTGGCGGCGGCGACCGCGGAGACCAGCGCGTCCTGATCGGTGGGGGTCCTGCTGGTGAAGTCGGTGAGATTGAGGCTGGGGCGGTCCATGCCTTCGCTCTCCCACTGGCTGACAAAGACGATGGCGACCTGGGAGGTGGCGGCGAGCGCGGCAGCGGCGCTGGCATTGCTGCCGTCGTTGAACTGCACGCTGGCGCCAGGAACCATGGCCTGGATGGCTTTCAGCGGCGAGCTGGGATCCCAGATGACCTGCGACCAGCAGGGCGGGCACGGTTGGGTCGCAGCGAGCGCGGGTCCGCCGACGGGCTGCACCTGCGCGGAGCCTCCGCCGGAGAGCACGGCAACGTCGGCGTGCGAACCGATGACGGCAATGGAGCTAGTGTTTGCGCTGAGCGGGAGCTGGGCGTTGGCATTCTTCAGCAGCACCGCGCCGTTCTCCTCCACCTGCTGCGCGATCGCGGCATCAGCCGAGGCGGGAATGGGCTGGATGCTCTGCGGGTAGTCGAAGAGTCCGTTGGCGAACATGGCGCGCAGGATGCGGTGGACCATGTCGTCGAGGCGCGACTGCTGCACCTGACCGTTCTGGATGGCGGCGGGCAGCTGCGAGAACCAGACCTGGTCGGGCTGCTCCTGATCGAGGCCA
>DATGJK010000314.1:0-2780 GCA_035295245.1 Acidobacteriaceae bacterium | reverse complement strand
CGGACATGCACTTGGACGTGCCCTATGCTGTAATAGTGAATTAGCCACTAAGCATGCCATCTCTACTCACAACTCTGCGCCGGCGAGCTAAAGCCCTGCACCGCAACCTGCGGGGGGCGAATATGGCGGTGCGCGCGCTTGCTTCGACCGACCATCCGCTGCTGGCGCACATCATCCCAATGCGCCGCTGCAATCTGGCGTGCACCTATTGCAATGAGTTCGACGATTTTTCGAAGCCGGTGCCGATCGAGGAAATGTATCGGCGCATCGACAAACTCGGTGCGTTGGGCACCGCGGTGGTCACGATTTCCGGTGGCGAGCCGCTCATGCATCCTGAACTCGATGACGTGATCCGCCGCATTCGTGCCAACGGCATGATTGCCGGGCTGATCACGAACGGATATCTGCTGGTCGCAGAACGCATTCAGCGCCTGAATCGAGCAGGGCTCGAGTGGCTGCAGATTTCCATCGACAACGTGAATCCCGACGAGGTTTCGAAGAAGAGCCTGAAAGTTCTCGACAAGAAGCTGCAGTTGCTGGCCGAGCACGCCGACTTTCATGTGAATATTAATTCGGTGGTTGGCGGAGGCATTCCCCACCCACAGGATGCGCTAGTGATCGGCAAGCGCGCGATTGAACTCGGATTCACTTCGACGATCGGAATCATTCACGACGGCAGCGGCCAGTTGCAGCCGCTGGGTGATGAAGAACGCCGCATTTATCACGAGATGCAAGCGATGGAGAAAAGCAGCTTCACCCGCATCAATGCTTTTCAGGACAACATCGCGAAGGGCTTACCCAACGACTGGCGGTGCCGCGCGGGCGCGCGCTATCTCTACATCTGCGAAGACGGACTCGTGCACTACTGCTCGCAGCAGCGCGGATATCCTGGAGTACCTCTCGCGACCTACACGCGCGACGACCTGCGCCGCGAATATCTCACCGAGAAGTCCTGCGCGCCACACTGCACGGTGTCGTGCGTACATCAAGTCTCGATCTTCGATTCCTGGCGCGCGCCGCAGAATCCCGCGCCCGCGGTTCCTGCCGGTTCCCCAGCGAACGAGTTAGTGCAGATCGACAGGTAAACCACGCCGGTCTCAGCGCTGACCGCTAACCGTAGGATCTATTTCTTCGGTTGCGCGCTCGGCGGCAGAATTCCGTTCAGGCGGAGATACATCGCCGCCGCTCCATAGTGGTCGGCCCAGCCGCTGGCCAAGATCAGCGCCGCCATGGCGCGCGGGCCCTTCCGGCCACCGAACAATTCAATGCTTTCCCCCAGTTTCGAGTCGTCCATCTTGCTCAGCGCATCGCCGCAGAATGTGTACGAGGCCTTCACCGCGGCCACCAATTGATCCTTGGAGTCGCTCTCTTTCGATTCCTCTACTTTCGGTGCGGGAACATCCGCCGCCTTGGCGCAGAAAGAATTGTTGAATCCGATGATATGCACCACCAGATGTGCAAAAGGCATCTGATCAGCGGTGGGCTTGTAGGAGAACTTGTCGGGCGGCATGGCTTCCACGGCGCCGATGGTGTTGTTCTGCGAGCGCTGCAGCAGGATGCGGAGTGAATTCGCGACGGGATCTTTTGTTGATTCGTCAGCAGCGGCAGGTGCTGCTGTCTTCGAAGCTGCAGATTGGGCAAGGACGGCGGTCGCGGCGTAGGCGAAAAGAAAAGCGACGGCGAGTGAACGTTTCACGGAGAGCCTCCTGAGGAGTTCCAATATATACGATGGCGACTGGGAGGGTTGTCACGAGCAACAGCTTTCACCACAGCGGACACAGAGGCGCACAGGGGAACTCCTCCAGGTCCCCGGCGGTTTGGTCGTGGCTGCTCGTGGCACAATGATGGCTGTGTCCACGTCCTCATCTCTCCCCAACTTTATTTACGGCACTGCCTGGAAGGAAGCCCGCACCGCAGAACTCACGGAACTCGCGCTGCGCGCGGGGTTTCGGGCGATCGACACGGCCAACCAGCGGCGGCATTACTTCGAGGCCGGAGTCGGCGAAGGGCTCGCTGCTGCCTATCGTGCGGGCGTGGTGACGCGCGCGGATCTCTTTCTGCAGACCAAATTCACTTACCAACGCGGGCAGGATCATCGCCTGCCTTACGATCCATCGGCGCCTCTCTCGGCTCAGGTCACGCAATCGATAGTCAGTTCGCTGGAGCATCTCGGCACAGACCACGTCGACAGCTTCGTGCTGCATGGGCCTGCTTCCGGCGACGAGTGGAGCGATGCGGACGCTGAGGTTTGGGAGGCGATGCGGAAGGAACGCGATGCCGGGCATGCCCGACTCCTCGGCGTAAGCAATGTGTCGCTCGAACATTTACAGCAGATGAAGGCCCGGCACGACGAACTGCCGGCGTTTGTGCAGAATCGATGCTTCGCGCGACTGGGATGGGACCGCGAAGTGCGGCACTTCTGCCGTGAAAACAAAATGATATATCAGGGATTTTCTTTGCTCACCGGGAATCCCGAAGTGCTGCAACATCCTCCGATGATCGAACTCGCGACGCAGCTGAATGCGACGGTCGCCCAAGTTGTATTCAGCTTTGCGCACGCAGTAGAGATGCTACCGCTCACGGGCACGACGAGCGCCGAGCACATGGAGCAGGATCTGGCGAGCCTCAACCTCGAACTGCCGCCAGAGATCGTGCGCGCGATCGAAGCGATTGCAGGTTGAATCTCTACGCGTTCAGCGCCGCGGTTACAAGCTTGAAAACCAGATACCATGCGGCGACTACGATGATTGCGGTCGAGCGTTTCACCTTGCTCGTGCAGG
>DATGJK010000313.1:0-2874 GCA_035295245.1 Acidobacteriaceae bacterium | reverse complement strand
CCTGATTCCACGGCATGTTGTCCAGCGCCTTCGACCAGGTGTAGTTGAACTGGCCGTTCAGGCCGTAGCGCATGCGGTGTTCCAGCGTGAACTGCATCGAGTTGTAATTTGTGTTGCCGCCGGTGTTGGCCGCTGTAATCGGCTGCGAATAGCAACTGTTGCTGGGTGCGCAACCCGGCTGGTTGTAGATGCGCGTCTTGTTCACAAAGGGATTCAGCTCCACGTTTTCCCATTGGTGGCGGCTCACCTCTCCCACGTACGCGAGTTGCGCCGATGTGCTGCCGGAAAGCTGCTGCTGCAGCGTCAGGTTGTAGGAGTAGGTCCTCGGATCCTGGAAGCCGGAGAAAGGATCGAATGTGAGGAACGGCTGCGGAGGAATTGCCGCTGTCGCGGGCGGGGGCTGAGGCGCAGGGAAGGGATTGGCAACGCCGTAGCTCCCGTACGGATCGGCAAAATTGATTTTCGCCCCGCCAGCATTCGTCACGTCGAAGTTCGTAATGAAGGGCGAGGTGTTGGTGTAGATGTTGAACAGTGTACTGTTAATCCGGCTGTCGTAGAACATGCCCGCCCCGCCGCGGAGCGCGGTCTTGCCGTTGCCGAAGACGTCGAGCGCGAATCCCACCCGCGGCATGAAGTGGTCGTATTCCGAGGAGACGCCCTGGGAGTTGAAGCCGGGATCGCCTGTGAAGCGCAGTCCCGCGGGCGCGAGCGGATAAACCGTCGAGTGCGTTCCCGAAGCCCACAGCGAGGGGAAGAAGCTTCCCATGCGTCCCTGAATTTCCTTCCAGGGAACGAATGGCTCATAGCGGACGCCAAAGTCAAGAGTCAGGCGGCGTGTTGCCTTCCAGCTGTCCTCCGCATAGAAGCCATAGAATTTCGCGCGGCTGTTGAAGTACTGTCCGGAGGCCTGCGAGAACTCGTAGACATAGCCAAACAGGAAGCTTGCCATCGCGTCGCCGGTGTTGTTGGCGTTGAAGGTGAAGGCCCCCGGTTGCCGGAACTGGTTGGTAATGTCGATCTTGCTGATTTCGCCGTGGAAGCCGAAGGAAAGGCTGTGCGTTCCCAACTGCCAGCGAAGATCGTCGGTCAGCGTGTAGTTGGCGCGGGCAAAGTTCGCCAGCGGGTTATCCCCAATGTTAAAGAACCCGCTGGTCTGGATCTGGTTGATCTGCTTGACTGCGGGCTGCCAGAGCTTCACTCCCAGATCGGCTGCGTTGAGGCTGCTGGTCTGCGGCCCGCGTGTCGAGTTTTCCAGCTGATAGCTGAGGATGAAGTTGTTCAGCAGATGAGGTCCAAACGTGTGGGTCTCGGAGAGCAGGGAGTTGTAGTAATTGATCTGCGCAAAATCGGAATACGTGAGCAGATTCTTCAGATCGAGAACTCCGTCCTTGTGGTAGGCGTCGGAGAAGTAGCGCAGGGTCAGCTTGTCATTCGTGCCAATCCCCTGATCGAACCTCGCCGTGACCTCACCGAGATTGAAGTAGTTCGGCGCTATAAAGCTGATGCTGCCGTTGGCGTTCAGCGCCGAGGGCGGAGGCAGAAAGGTGAGCAGCTTGAGCGAAACAGGGCTGAATGCGCTCGGGTTCACCTGCGTCGTATAGGTGCTGCTCGTCTGCGTGCACGACTGAATGGCGGCCGGATTCAGCGGATCGCTGATGCAGGATTTCTCCCCCGCGAAGGTGCCGGCCAGTTGCGCCGCTGTCGGCAGCGTGGAGGCCGACGCGCTTAGAGCCTGTTCACGGTTGATGGTCTTCTGGTAGCCGAAGAAGAAGAAGGCCTTGCCGGGATGGAACAGATGCGGAATCTCGATCGGGCCGCCGATGGTTCCGCCAAACTGGTTGCGTTTGAGCGGATCGACCGTCTTTTTCCCATTCACATACTGGAAGTAGTTCGCGGCGTTGAAGACCCGGTTGCGAACGAACTCGAAGAGATCGCCGTGGAACTTGTTGGTTCCGCCGCGGGTGATGATGTTGACGACGCCGCCGGCGTTCTGGCCGTACTCCGCGCTGTAGTTGCTGGTTTGCACGCTGAATTCCTGCAGCGCGTCGGGCATGGGGAACGGCGCGTTCACGTTGGTGTACTCATCGACGTTGTTGCCGCCGTCGAGCATGTAATTCGTCTGGCCCACGAACGTGCCATTGGCGCTGATGGTGAATGCCACCGGAAAGGTCTTGGTGGCGCCCTGGTCCGCCTGGGCTGAGGGAGCAACGGTGACGCCGGCCACCTCCGCCGTCAGCGTGGCCGCATTGCGGCCATTCAGCGGCAGGTTGTTGACCTGTTGGGTCCCGATCACCTCCTGCAGCGTGCCGGTTGTGGTGTCTACCTGGGCGGCGCCGGCAGTGACGTTCACGGTTTCCGCGGTACTGCCAGCCTTCAGAACAGCATTCACGCTTACGGCATTGTCGGCGCGGACCTGGAGCGCCCGCTCCGTGAAGCTCTGAAATCCCTTCTGCGACACAGACACGTCGTAGGTCGACGGCGCCAGAGAAGGGAAGACGAAGGTCCCGTCACCGCTGGTGGTGGTCGTCAGGATGAAGTGCGTCGTGATCTGGGTGGCTGTAACGGTCGCACCGGGGATGACGGCTCCCGTGGAATCCGTCACAGTGCCGCTGATCCTGCCAAAGCCCTGGGCGCGGGCGGCGCTGGGCATGCAAAGCAGCGCAAGGCCGACGAGCCCAGCCAGAGTGACGTGAAGAATCTTCATCCTGTGCCTCCGAAGTCTGAAGCCATGTGTCCTGACCGTAGCTCGCGAAGTGCTTGTCGGGATTGCCGCGATGGTATTGGGCCAGATCCGTGATGCTCCGCACGGTTCTTATCGAAGCCAATCGACGGCTGGATAGACAGAACCCGTCACAGACGGTCACAGGCGGGAGG
>DATGJK010000312.1:0-2784 GCA_035295245.1 Acidobacteriaceae bacterium | reverse complement strand
TGCGATCGCTCGATGCGATGCGCCGGAATAGTGTAGTCGGACGATCTCGTTGCGCGTGGTTTCCTTCATGCCGCTGTCTTCATCTCCTCGACCAGGTCCCGGCTGAGCGCACCCACCGACGTGGCGTCGCGCGACAGCTTTTCAAACCGCGGCGCCAAAATGGCGCGGTCTTCCGCGGTGAGCCCGGCGCGGCCATGATGCGCCAGCCACACTTCCATGCGGCCCAACACGTCCAGCAGCAGTCCGACACGTTTCCAGACTTGATTCCCAGCTTCGCTCAGCCGCGGATCGCGGCCCGCCGGCACAGCTCCCTGGGCCTGGGAGAGCGCTTCCCGCGGATGCGCCAGAATGTACTGCTGCTGGCTTCGATGACTGCACCCCAACCACAGATCGACCACTCCCGCCAGTTCCGCGCCGCTCAGCGATTCGCGCCGCACCGCGTCGAGCACTTCCTCCTGGTTGCCCTGCGGCAACCGTACCATCTGCCGCGCTGCCGTGGGCGTCAAAAGCCCCACGCGCAGTTCTTCGCGCGCTTTGGTCCCCAGCCGTTCGATCAACGCCAGACGCCGGCATACCCAGCTCTTGTGCCGCCCCAACAACTCCGCCACCTCGACTTGGCTCATGCCGTCCTCGCGCACCAAAGCGTGAATGATCCAAGCTTCTTCCAGTTCGCGCGTGCGCCCGCTGGCGCGATTGAGTCCATAGATGGCGGCTTTCACGGTCCGCTCGTCGGCTTCCAGCAACCGCGCCGATAGATGTTCGAACTGCGCCAGGTGGCGCGCCGCTCCCAGACGCTTGAATCCGTCTACCAGCTCATAGCGGTCCTCGCGGCGGCACACCACGATTGGCGACAGCTGCCCGTAACGTTCCAGCGATTTCGCCATGATGCGTTCGGCTTCCGGCACGTGCAGGCGGTAGCGCCCGTAATGCTCGCCGATCTCTTCGGGTTTGAGTTCGAGCAGCTGTTCGCTGGCCCACCGCAGCACGCGCTGTCGCTCCTTTCGCGCGACAGCTCGAATCTATGCTGAGACGCCGGTGGGAATCAATACGTCCGGCTTATCTCCCGCCGCGACTGCTCACCTCCTCCACTGCGGCTGAAGGACGCGCCGCCAGCGCCGTTCGCGCTGCCAGACCCGCTCCATGGCGCGCCGGCACGCGCGCGAACAGAATCGCCGGGCGGGCGACCGGCGCTGCGTGGTGAACCCGTGGTAGCAGCCCGGGCGGTCACAACAGTGATCGAAAAAAGTTTGGAGTGATTACCCTCGCAGCCTGCGGAAGTACCTCCTCCGGCGTTGCCGGTTGGCGGTCTCGTACCCGCTCGCGATACCGCCGGCTCTGCCCGTTGCGTTTCTTTTTGCCCGCCGCCGTCGCCCGGTACTTCTGCTGAGCTTTCCAGTGCGACCACTTCCGCGCTGCCTCCCGGCACTCAGGGCTGCAATAGCGCTCGCTTGCTCGCCGCGGGCGAAACCACCGCTCGCATCCTTTCAGCAGGCACTGGCGGCTTCGCGGCCGGCGCGGGGGACGCTTTCCTCGTGCGCGCTCGCGACGGTCCGGCTGGCGTGTACAATCCTCGGGAGGGCCCATGGGAGGTGATTGCTCCCAGAAGCTCCTGCCCTGGAGAGGACCCTACTCCTCTCCGGGGCGACTGCGGGCATCCGGTTGAGTTGAGAATCAACACTTTAGCGCAAAGCGCTGCCCACCCCGTCTCCTGGTTCTGGTTTCCGGCTCCCCTCCACGTTCCTCTGCTATCCTCACGGATCATGGATTCAACTGCATCCACGCCGCGCCACCAGGTCGTTTGCGACGGTTGTGGCCAAAGCACGCCAAGCTACGATGTCGTCCACTACGGCTCGCCCGAACGGGGATACCGCCGGCTTTGCAGTCGCTGCTTCAACACCCAGATGGCGAACGCAGCCGAGTTGGAAGGATTCCAAGACGCCAAGTTCGAACCTGTGGGGCTTACCGATTGCATGGGAGAACTCCACGAGTTCCACTTTCGCACCCACTTGTTCGGGCCTGGCATCGCTCTGGATGCCTTCGAGCTTCGCCAGGGAGATCCGGCCGGCTACTGCTTCCAGATCATCGGAGATCCGGAGGACGATCTGTGGGTGCTGCTGGGGCGATTGGTGGAGAAGATGCGCCGCGCCCTGTCAGTCCAGCATCTCCGCAAAGGCGATTACGGACTCGAAATTGCCGATCCTGGCGTGGTGCGTGGCCGGATCGAATGTGACCGCGGCAGCGACGGCCGCCTCCCGTTACTGGTCATCGATGGCCAAGAGGTCGACTGGGACCAGTTCGGCCGCATGTTGATGAGCTATGAGGGATCGCAGTTCCAACTGAGGATCGCCGACAACAGCGAAGAGCTGTGAGCCCCGTTGGGGGAAAGGCTTTGTTCTCCGAAGCGGGTCGTCGTCGAGCCCAGGGTAAGGGTCCGCGCTCCCTTTCCCCTAACCAGTTTGCTTTTCCCTGCCGCGCGACCGCCTGTGTGAATCGCACCCGGCTTCCACGGCGGCTGATCAAACTGCCAGCGCCGACCCGGCAAGTCCGCGGGCGCACCCGTTGCCATCGACCGATGGCACTGTGGCTCCCTCCGGCGCTGCCATTTTGGCCCCCTCGCTCGCTGCCACCAACAGGCTGGTCGATTAACAAAGGGCGCGGGTCATGAGTATCTACCGCCAAATAGAGCAAAAGCAACACGATGCCGCGGGTCCCGGGAGACAAGCGCTCCACGGGTACGCCATCATAGACAATGCTGTAGCGGACTTGTATATGGCTGATATCATA
>DATGJK010000311.1:0-5049 GCA_035295245.1 Acidobacteriaceae bacterium | reverse complement strand
GTTCAGGTATGCCGCAGGAGAAGCCGACCCATGTTCGCTACCTGATTGCGCTCATGCTCTTTGTGGCGAGCACGTTCAGCTATGGCGATCGGGTGGTACTCTCGATTGCTGCAGTATCACTGACGCACGACCTGCACCTGGATCCGCTGCACCTGGGCTACTTATTCTCCGGATTCAGCTGGGCCTATGCGATTGCACAGTTGCCGGCAGGCGGCCTGCTCGACGCGCGCGGATCGAAGCGTGTCTACGGCCTCAGCATGATCGGATGGTCCCTCTGCGCGGCCCTCGCCGGAGTCAGCGGCTATCTCCCTGCTGTCGCGGCTTTCTATACCCTCTTCGCGCTGCGACTAATCTCCGGGCTGGCGCAGTCCCCGGTATTTCCGGGCAATGGGCGCATCGTAGCAGCCTGGTTTCCCGCGTCCGAGCGTGGCCGTGCCTCCGCACTGTTCAATTCTTCTCAGTACTTTTCGCTGGTC
The DNA here is from genome assembly GCA_035295245.1 of Acidobacteriaceae bacterium. Taxonomy (GTDB): domain Bacteria; phylum Acidobacteriota; class Terriglobia; order Terriglobales; family Acidobacteriaceae; genus Palsa-343. Next base: position 4,573 of record DATGJK010000311.1, on the reverse strand, counting down.
TTCTTCGCGCCCGTCATGGGCTGGATCGCGCATCTCTCCGGCTGGAAGGAATGTTTCTGGTTCGCCGGCGCCGTTGGACTGGCCCTGAGCATCCTCTGGTTTCGCACTGTCTATAGCCCTAAGAATCATCCCTGGATTAACGCCGCAGAAGTGGAGCTGATCGAGCAGGGCGGCGGTCTGGCGAGCCTCGACGCGCGCGGCCGCGGCGGAGCCAATACGCTCACATTGCCGGTGGTGCGCTGGCTGCTCTCCAATCGCATGCTGGTCGGCATCTACATCGGACAGTACTGCATTACGACGCTGACCTGGTTCTTCCTCACATGGTTCCCCATCTATCTGAGCCGCGCGCGCCATCTCTCCATCGTCAGCGTCGGATTCCTGGCGGCTGTTCCGGCTCTCTGCGGATTCTTCGGCGGAATCCTCGGCGGCGTGGTCTCTGATCACCTGCTGCACGCCGGGCACAGCCTCAGCTTCGCGCGCAAAACACCCATCGTGATCGGCATGGCGCTGGCGACGTCGATGATCGGCTGCAATTACGTCAGCACGCGCCTTATGGTAATGGTCCTGATGTCGCTTGCGTTTTTCGGCAAAGGCTTCGGCGCTCTGGGCTGGACCGTCATTTCCGATACGTCGCCGAAAGGGTTCGTCGGAATCAACGGAGGGCTGTTCAACCTCATCGGCAACCTCGCCGGTGTAACAACACCCATCGTCATCGGCTATATCGTCGGGCGCACCGGATCCTTCCGCGATGCTCTGGTATTTGTGGGCGCGACCGCCGTCATGGCAATCGTTGCGTATCTCCCGATCGTCGGCGAAATCCGCAGAATCGAGGAAGTCCCGCCGGGTTTGGTGAAGAGCAGCGTCTGAGCCCCGCCGCGCGTATCACCGAACCGACACAATCTCCAGATCGCCGCTGCGGCGCAGGATGTCTACGCCTGTCGTTTCGTTATAGCGCTCGAACGAGAGGTCCACGCACGCGTTTCCCACTCTGAGATTGCGAATGCTCACTTCGTGCACGGAGTCGGGCAAGCTGGTGAAGTGAAGCGTGATGCGCGAATCGGGTGCATGCACTTCAAGGCCGAGACAGGCCTGCAGCACCATGAACGCCGATCCGGCAGCCCACGCCTGCGGTGAGCAGGCGACGGGGTACAGGGTGGGGCCCTTCCCCGGGCGGCGTCCGAATCCGCAGATCAGCTCAGGTAGCCGGTGCATGTTCACTTTCGTCGAGAGGTCCAGCAGGCCGGAGAGCACGCGGAGGGGCAGTTCCTTGCGTGGCCAGCGTAACGCGCCCCAGGCGATCAGTGCATTGTCATGCGGCCACACCGATCCGTTGTGATACGACATTGGGTTATAGCGTTTCTCATCCGGCACCAGGGTGCGGATGCCCCAGCCGGAGAAAAACGCATCGGTCATCAGAACCTTTGCCAGTTGCTGGCTCTGTTGCTGGCTGGCGATGCCGGAAAAAAGACAGTGGCCGGCATTGGATGCTCGCACGGCGCAGGGGCGCTTATCTCCGTCGAGAGCCAGCGCAAAAACGGACAGATCCTCGCACCAGAATTCCTTCTGGAACTTGCCCTGCAATTCCAGCGCCTGTCGCCGCAGCTTCTGCGCCATTTCATCGTAGCCGAGATCAGACGCCACATCGGCGATACCCAGCTTGGCGGCATAGACGTACGACTGCACTTCACACAACGCGATGGGCGCCACCGCCAGCCGGCCGTCGCTGTAGAAGACGGAATCGCCGGAATCTTTCCAGCCCTGCTGCACGAGCCCGTTGTCGTTTTGCCGCTGGTATTCGACAAAACCGTCGCCATCGCGGTCGCCGTAGTGATCGATCCAGTCCAGCGCCGCCTGGACGTTGTGCCAGATGTTGCGCAGCAGCTCGGCGTCCGCCGTGCGCTGGTAATAGGCCGCCGCGAGCACCAGGAAGAGCGGCGTCGCGTCCACGGTGCCGTAATACATGCCGAACGGAACTTCGCGCAGGCGCGCCATTTCCCCTTTGCGCATCTCGTGCAGGATTTTGCCCGGCTCGGCGTCACGCTGGCGGTCGATTTCCGTCGCCTGGGTTGACGCAAGATAGCACAGCACGCCGCGGGCCACTGAGGGCTCCAGCCACAACAGTTCGAGCGCGGTCACGATGCCGTCGCGCCCGAAGACCGTGCTGAACCACGGGACTCCCGCATAGGGGTAAGGCCCCTGCGGCGTTTCCGTGATCATCATCTCCAGATCGAAGCGCGATCGCCGCAGCCAGGTATTCAGCTGCTCATTTGAGGTTTCGATTTCAAACTGGGAGAGCGGATCCTTTCTGCGTTCCTGAGCCAGTCGCTGCAGAGCGGACTCATATGTGCTGGCGATCTCTTCGGGCTTGCCATGCTGGCACTCGACTGTGACCGTAACGCTGGTTTCAGCGTGCGGTTCCAGATGGAGCGGGAACGAGATGGACTTGCCGTCGGCCTCGCTGTCCTGATGGGAGCACTCGATCCGCGTGGTGCGGCGGATGCCGTCGAGGCCTTCATATCCCAGTTCAATCGCTCGGCCGTCGCCATTCGGAGCCAGCAGCTTGCCGCGTTTTGGACGCTTTTCCCCGCGGACCTCAAAGATGTCGGCAAAGTCGGCGTCGAAGTCGAATGTGACCTGCAGATCGGCCGGGAGCTCCCCATAATTATGAAACGTGATCTTGTCGAAACAGATTGCGTCGCAGAGGAACTTGGTGCGGTAGATGTGCAACGTGCCGCGCGCAAGGCTGCAGTCCTCGAGCTGCATGTCAGGGTTGGTCATGTCCACGGCGAAGAGCACATTGTCCTCGCGAATCGTGGAACTGAGCAGCAGCGGGCGCGTGTCGCGGATGCGCAGATCGAGCCGCGACAGATGACGGGTCTCGCGGAAGAAGATCCCCTGCTGCCCGAAGCCGACCGGCTGGATGTCGCCGCCGCGGTCGAAGATCGCAAAGGTGTCGCCATGCAGCAGGACGCGCGTCCGGTCGTCCGCCAGCGACGAGGACGCCCGGATGTAGAACTGCTGTTCGACCTCGATGACGTCCTGGCTCGGTACGCCCCGCGCTTTTTCCGTGAGCATTGCGGAAAAGCCTCCTTGCCCGATTATGCGACCAGCGTCAGACCTCCGGAGCTGACCGCGCGCCTGCGATGATCCGCCAATACCTGACGGTAAACGTGCACGTAATCGTGGCACATGCGGCGCGCGCTGAAGCGCCGTTCAAATTCGGAGCGGCACACTGATCTCTTAATCAGAGGGATGCGCTGAGCGGCCTCAGCGGCTTCCTCGACATTGTCCACCACGAACCCGGTGAGCCCATGATCGATGATTTCCGGCACCGAACCGCGACGGAAGGCGATCACCGGGGTTCCGCAGGCGAGGGCCTCGATCATGACCAGCCCAAAGGGCTCCGGCCAGTCCACCGGGAAGAGCATCGCTGCGGCATCGCCCAGGAACTCACCTTTCTGCGCTTCCCCAATCTCGCCCAGGAACTCGACGTGCGGTTCCTCGAGCAGGTGACGAACCGACTCGTAGTATGCCTGGTCGGCGGGATCGATCTTGGCTGCGATCTTGATCCGCATGCCGGCGCGTTTCGCGATTTCGATGGCCAGGTCGACGCGCTTCTCCGGCGAGATGCGGCCGATGAACGCCAGGTGCTTGTCGGGATGATAGCGCGCTTCGAACAGGTCTTCGGGCAGACCGTGGTACACCGTGGCCTGCCAGTTCGCCCATTCCATGGGAGCCCGCTGTGCATCGGAGATGGAGACGAGGCGCATGTCCTCGAACTCGCGGTACAGCGGGACCAGGTCGGGGATGTCGAGGCGCCCGTGCAGGGTTGTGATGGCGGGAAGCCTGTTCTGCCGGATCAGCGGAAACGGGAGGTAGTCGATGTGGAAGTGCAGGATGTCATACTCCGAAGCCTCCTGAGCGACGATTTCCGTCAGCAGCATGTGGTGAGCGAGAGGGTCGGAGAGGTGCTTGCCGCCAAGGCGCAGGGCGGAGTCGCAGGTGGAGCGCAGCCGCGCGGATGTTCGCGAGTCTCCGCTGGCATAAAGGGTTACGTCATGTCCGGCGCGAACCAGTTCTTCCGTCAAATAGTGGACCACGCGCTCGGTCCCGCCATACAGCTGAGGAGGGACACTTTCTACCAGCGGCGCCACCTGCGCAATTCTCATAGGGCCACCTCAATACAAGCCAATAATTACTGAGATGCAAAAGCGCGCCTGCTTTCGATGCATACAACTTGCGCAAATTCCGGAGGCGTCTAAAGGCTGTCGTGGCCGCGACTTGTCCGCTTGCGGCAAGAGATTGCCGTCACAGGCGATCAGCTGAATCCCACAGGCAGTCGATGGACGGTCGATCCTGATATGGTTCCCGCATGGCCGATTCTCACATCGGCGGGTTAGCGGGCAACCCCACCAGGCGAGTTGATCCCGCCCGGAACATCGCGCTCCGCAAAATCGTGCACATTGATATGGACGCCTTCTACGCGTCTGTGGAGCAGCGCGACGACCCCAGCCTGCGCGGGAAGCCCGTTGTTGTGGCATGGCGCGGGAACCGGTCCGTGGTGTGCGCGGCC
>DATGJK010000310.1:0-10765 GCA_035295245.1 Acidobacteriaceae bacterium | reverse complement strand
CGGCCCACTGCCACGGGCGCAGCCGCTCACGAAAGAAAAAAACCCCGAGCAGCACGCTGAGCAGCGGGTTTATGAAGTAGCCGAGGCTCGTCTCGATCACGTAGCCGGAGTTCACGCCCCAGACGAACACGAGCCAGTTCGCGCCGATCAGCAGAGACGCGACAAGATAGATCCCGACCACGCGCGGATTGCGGACCGCCGCGACCAGCGGCTTCCAACTCCGACGCGCGGCAAGAACGGTCGCGAGCGTGGCGCACGACCAGACGATGCGGTGGCAGATCAGCTCGAACGCGGGCACCTGGTGCAGCGCCTTCCAGTAGATCGGGAACAGCCCCCACGCCAGATAGGCCGCCACGGCGCACCAAAGGCCCTTGTTCATTCCGCGATCCGCCGCAATCGCAATCCTCGATCTCCCCCTGAAACACCAGTGAGACCGTGCAAACAGTCGCAGAATTGTACCGTATTACTCGGCGCATGTCGTTTTGTCCGGCCCGCCTGCCTCCTCGCCGGCGCTTCCAAAAAAGGATCCTCAAGTCCATGCTCCGACGCTTTGCACTCCTGGCCGTACTTGCCATCACGATCGCCGCCGGCACAATCCTCTCCACCAGTCACCGGGCGACCGCTCAGGAAGGCTCCGCAAACCTGCTGCCGGCCGTCCAGGCGGCAGGCCCGATGACGGTGGACAGCAGCCAGGGCATTCTGATCGGCCTGCTGCTGCCCGCGGTGCGGCAGGCGCGCGATCCGTTCTCGCTGACCTTCCTCATCGATGGCAAGCCTGTTGCCACCGCGCTGCTCCCGGCCGTCCAGAGGGGCACGAGCGAAGCAGACTACACCGCCACGGTGCAGCCCGGCGCCGACGCCGCGGGCCTCCTGGTCATCCAGCAGCACGGCTCGGAGAAGGCGCTCTGGTCCGGTCCGATCACCAGCCCCGTCCAGGTCTCGACGATGCTGCTGCCCGCGGTGCGGCGAAACGGCAGCCCGGCGCGCGCCATCTCCGCCTCCGTCCAGTCGCAAGGGCTGAACGGCGAGAAGGGCTGGATTCTGCCCTTCGTCATGCAGTGGCCCGGCGGCGACGGCTGACGGCGCCGCCGAGCGGACCTGGGCGACCAGCGCTGGGCGGCCGGACGACGATTCCGCGTGCAGCATCTCCAGATCCAGCGGCGCGACCACACGGATACATACCACATTACCTGGTTGCAGTTGCAATCCCCGTGCGCCATCACGGTCGACTCTTCGTCAACTGCATGCGCCAACGCGGACAGCTCCACTGCTGCGACGGGCAATCTCTCGCCAAGAGTCCGACGAGATAGGGTGGGCGCACCGCCCTGCAGCACAGTGGAACAAGATCCATTGCGGGTGCACGCCGGCGCGCGAAGGGCATCGGTCGCCAGGAAGGTGGCAGCGGGACGTTCTCCCTGGGTCATCCCGGACCACGACGCGCTCGAGGGAACTCCCGGAACGCGCTTTGTCACGAGCCAGTCGTGTCCCCCTTCGCTGCCTACCGCAACGACCTCGGGGTAGAGCGCCGCCGGCAGCCGCCTGGCGACGCGCGCCTCGCGCTCAAGTCGTCCGGCAGGGCCGGTGATATGGTACTGCACGACGTGCGTGGGCGTCAGCCACACCGCGCTTGACTGGCTCTCCACGGGTCAGATGTGGGTGTCCGGCAGGCCCCACTCACGCGGGAGCACACACAACGGGGCTAGGGTCCGCGCGTTCCATAGGCTGCACGAGAGATACGGGCTTCCGCTCTGTAGGGTCGATCTTGCGCCCGCGCTTTGTGCATCGGTACGCGAGCGCCCTCGGCCCTCCCATGGATGATACCTGCATGCCGCTTCTTTACCGCTATGGTTCGCCGGAACAACTTATGGAACAACCCTGGAGCCCAACGTGTCGTTGTAAGGTGGAGTAATGCACATCTGACCTGCCTGCGGCCATTGTTACTATCGGGCACTCCGGACGGTGCACGGAAATGTTTGTGGATCTCGCGCAGATCCTTCGCGCGACCCTGGCAGCGGACGTTCGGAAGATGCCCCGGTCGCGACATAACCCGCAATTCATCCGGGACACGCTTCCCGTTCCGCCGTCCGAACCGGTCGCTGATGACGCACGAAAACCAACCCTGTTCGGCGCGGCCGAACCGTGGGGAAAAGCCGGGCACCCCGGGGACATGTAGTTGGAGGAGATCGAGTTCAGTTTGGAGCCCGCGCCGCCCTTTCGGCTGGATCTCACCGTTTGGGTCTTACGAAGAAGAGCGCAGAACGTTTGGGACCGCTGGGATGGACAAACCTACCGTCGTGTGCTCGCTGCAGGCTGCGGGCCGGTAGAAGTCGCCGTCTCACAGACGGGTCCGCCGGATACGCCGCGTCTGCGGGTCGTTGGCGCTTCGGTCAAACTGCCTCCCGACGCGACAGCGATCATCACTTCGGCGCTTGAGCGGCTTCTTGGGATCCGGACGGACCTGAATAAGTTTTATGAAATGGCGGGAGCGGACTTGTATCTGGCGCCACTCGTTCAAGCATATCGGGGGTTCAAGCCGCCGCGTTATCTCAGTCTCTTTGAGGCATTGGTGAATGCAATTTCCTGCCAGCAGTTAACGCTTACGGTGGGAGTCGTTCTTCTAAACCGGATATCGGAGCGGTACGGGGCCGCATTTCCCTCGGGGAATCCGGGGGCGCACGCCTTTCCCAGGCCGGAAGACCTTGCGGGATCAGACGTGGAGGCTCTACGCGCGATGGGGTTCAGTCGGCAGAAGAGTGTTGCGATCCTTGGGCTGGCACGCGCCGTCACCGACGACGGCCTCGACCTCAGTTCGCTCGAGTTCATGGACGATGAGACTGCACTGAAAGCCCTGCTGCGGCTGCGCGGAATCGGCCGGTGGACAGCCGAATATGTTCTCTTGCGAGGTATTGGACGGCTGCACATCTTTCCCGGCGACGACGTGGGAGGCCGTAACAATCTGCAGCACTGGCTGCATCTGCCCGGGCCGCTAGATTATGAGGGCGTGGAGCGGGCCGTACGTCCCTGGCAGCCTTTTGCCGGACTTCTCTACTTCCACCTGCTGCTGGACCGTCTCGCTGACGCCGGGCACATCGAAGCGTTTACGGAGCCGAACGTCGGTGGAACGGCGGTTTGAACGGAGGATAGAGTGCGCTGCACCATGTACGACCGGGCCGCGGTCGGGGTCTACCCAAGTCATACGGATGCCGAGGAGGCCGTTCGGAGGCTCGAAGGCGCCGGAATTCCTCTGCAAGAGATTTCGATCATCGGCCGCGATTTAAAGGCGCAAGAAGCGAAGCTGGGACGCTACCTTCCGCCGGACTATGTCGAAGAAGGCTTAGAGCATCAGAGCGAACGCGAAGGAATCTGGATCGGAGGTCTGTTCGGCCTGATGGTTGGGTTTGGCTCATTCTTAGTTCCAGCGATAGGGATTTTGGTAGTGCTTGGTCCATTGGCTGGCTTGCTCGGCGGTATGGCGGTGGGAGCAGTCGTAGGCGAAATTACCGGGCAGACGTCGTTCTACGACCTCGCGGCCGAATATCGCGATTCGCTTCAGGCCGGGCACTTTCTTGTTCTGGTGCACTGCACGACCGATGAGGAGATGCGCATTCGCCAGGTGATCGAATCCACGCAGCCGATCATGGTGAAGAGCCAGCCGATGGTGTTGCGCACTTCTCTTTAGGCCCCCGTGCGGAAGGCGCCAATCGCGTGTCGGTGAAGACAAAAACGCACCGAGGAGTTTCCAGGCTGCTGAGATCAAGTGGGGAGTGCGACATGAGAATCAAGATCAAACGGGTGTACGAGCAGCCGGACAAGGATGACGGCTTACGTATCCTTGTCGACAGGCTCTGGCCGCGAGGCTTGACAAAGGAGAAAGCCCGCGTTGATCTATGGCTCAAGGAGATCGCACCGAGCAACGAGCTCAGGAAATGGTTTGGCCATGACCCTAATAGGTGGGAAGAGTTCCAGAAACGGTATCTCAATGAACTCAAAGGGAACCCTGAGGCGATCCGGCTCCTGAAGGCGGCACTGGACAAGGGCACGGTCACGCTCGTCTACGGCGCAAAGGACGAAGATCACAACGAGGCACGTGTCCTGCAAGAAAACAGTACGCTATTCCGTTAGAAGGATACAACAGTGCACAAGAATATGCGGGAGATGGAGCAGTACAGCGAAGATCGGTTCGTCGTCAAAGGCGTCTTCAAGGGCGAGCAGAGCGAAGCGATACTGTTGTTCTTAATGCCTGGTCAGGAGATGCCCGCGCACCCGCATGAGCGGTTCGAGATCGTCCTTGTGCCGCAAAAAGGGAGGGGCGTCATGAGCGTGGACGGCATCAAGGACGTGGACCTTGTTCCGGAGACGCTCTATTACGAACCGGCTGGCCGCACGATCCGAATCCGGAACAGCGGAGTCGAGCCGCTGCAAGTGTTGATAACGCTCATCCGAGTCGATTCTACGGCACGGAAAGACGGTGAGTGATTATTGTGCGCATCAGGCCCACAACGTTACTGCTGCTCATTTCGCCATTCGTCCTGTCGGCAGCCGCGGCGTACATCCAATGGGGCTTTTCCGGTCTCCCCGTACTGCCGCATTCCACGTCAATGCAGATCGGGAGGGGGGTGGAGCCCAGTGGCTTTCCTGCCTGGCTGCGCATCACACACTATGTCAATTTCTTCTTCCTGATCTTGCTGATCCGTAGCGGGCTGCAGATCCTTATGGACCATCCGCGGCTATACGCAAACGTGCACTGTACCCCCGGAACGGAGTGGCTGCGGGTGACTCCCATCGAGGTCCCGAAGGACCGGGTTTGGACGGCCAAGGACGACTCGCGATATTTATCGCCCTGGATCGGACTGCCGGGAGGCCGCCATACGATCGGCATGGCGCGTCACTGGCATTTCCTCAGCGTACTGTTTTGGGTCGTCAATGGCCTCATCTATGTGGGCCTGCTGTTCGGCACAGGCCAGTGGAAACGACTGACGCCGTCCTCGTGGCACGTCATTCCCGACGCCTGGTCGCTCTTCGTCCATTATGCCACGTTCCACCTGCCGCCGGAGCCGAACGCCTTTTATCACTATAACGCGCTCCAGCAGCTCACGTACTTTGGGGTCGTGTTCATCCTGGCTCCGCTGGCGATTCTGACAGGGCCGTCCATGTCTCCCGCCCTTACCTCGCGGCACGCCTGGTATCCGAAGCTTCCCGGAAACCGCCAGGTCGGTCGGTCGCTGCATTTCCTGGTCATGTGTGCATTCGTCGCTTTTCTCGTGGTCCACGTTTCCGTGGTGGCGATCACGGGCCTCGCGAGGAATATGAATCACATCGTGCTCGGAACCGACAGCTCGACTCACGCCGGGGTCTATCTGGGCCTCTTAGGCGTCGGCGTTGTGATCGCGGGGAACGGTCTTGCACAGCTTCTGGCGTGGAAGCGACCGCGCGCCGTCCAGCATGCGGCCAAGGCAGTCGTCACGCCGGTGATGGATATGTTCCTGAACCACTCTGCTCCTCAGGCGGAGTTCCGTACGGAGGACATATCACCATTTCTCTGGGTGAATGGCAAAATGCCCACCAGCGACGAGTGGAAAGCGCTCGCCGCCGATGGATTTCGGGGCTTTCGGCTCAAGGTGTACGGGCAGGTGGAGAACCCGGTCGAGCTCTCCCTGAAGGACCTCCGCGCGCTGGGTCATAAAACGCAGATTACGCTGCACCACTGCATCCAGGGCTGGTCCGGCATCGCTGAGTGGGGAGGGCTGCCGCTTAGTGAGTTGATGGAGATAGTGCGGCCGGGCCCCCGCGCAACGGCTGTCGTGTTCTACTCGTTCGGCGAGGGCGGGGAGGGCGGACAGTTTTACGATAGTCTCTCCCTGGAAAATGCGCGCCATTCGCAAACGCTGCTGGCTTACGAGATGAACTCCCGGCCGCTCGGCGATCTTCATGGAGCGCCGCTGCGGCTTCGCGTGGAAAACCAGCTTGGATTCAAGATGGTTAAATGGATCCAGGCGATCGAGTTCGTGGATAGCATCAAGACAGTCAATCAGGGGGAAGGCGGCTATAACGAAGACCACGAGTACTTCGGCGAGCTCGCCAACATCTGACTTCTGATTAATCCGCGGTGCAGTTCGCGCACTGGGGGGCCGCGCTTCATGCCGCTGAATCGGTTCGGTCTCGCGAGCCCATCCGCGGTCTCGGCGACTCGGAACGCGCCGCCCGCATTGGCGCGACGCAGGAGATCCACGCAGTCGCTCCCTCTGCAAGACCCCAACCGCGGTGGTTCGGGAGGTGCTCGCCGGGGCCTGCCTGAAGGCGGAAGGGACAGGAGGTTGGCGCGACCGTACAGGATGTGCCCTGGACGGTGCGACTATCACCAAAGAGGGATCGAGCGCGACCAGCGGAGCTACCGCGTCGAGGGCTGCAACCGAATGCCAACCGGCCGCCGCCACGGCCGGTCTTCGTGGCGGCGGCCGGTCGCAGCGCGCCGCCTACTGCGGCCGCAACAGGTAGGCGTGGTCCGACCCGTTGTACGTGCCGGAGTAGGCGGCGATCCACCCGGAGCTGTTAATGCCCACGGCGCCGCTGAGGAACACGCCTAAGCCGGAAGGAATCAGCGTATTCAGGTCCGTCGGGGTCGTCTGTCCGGGCTGCCAAAGTGCCGCGTGCCAGGTTGCAGACGTGCCGGACGGATCGATGACGTCGGCCTGTCCCACGACAGCCCCGCCGCCGTTTACAGCATAGGCGTCGCTGTTAAAGCCGCCCGGCAGAATTCCCAGGTCGGTCATCGTCGCGTTCTGCCACAGAAAGGCGTGCGCCGGTGTGCCGAGGGCGTTGGGTACTGCGTAGGAAAAGCCGACGATTTGTTGACTGTCGTTCACAGCGCGTCCCCAGCCGTGCCCATCGCCGCCCGGGAGCGCGCCCAAATCCTGCATAGTCCCGCTCGTTCCGTTCGGTCTGGCCGGTGTCCATGCGAACGGGTGCCCCTGCCCGGCCGGGGTTTGCGCCATGCCGACCACGTCGCCGCCGGTATTGATTCCGTACGCGTACCCCGATTTTCCGCCGAGCGTTCCTAGATTGACCATACCGGTGGCCGCGGTCCAGAGAAATGCGCTTCCGCAAGCGCCGACCACCTCATCGGAATCGTTGATGCCATAGGCCCAACTGTTGGAGGATGGGCCGTTCTTGAGGATGCCGAGGTCCGTCGCGGCGCCATTGCGCCACAGGAACGCGTGATAAGTGGAGCTCTTGACGGCGTAGCCGGCCACGTGGCCGCTGTTGTTCACGGCAGTGCCGTAGCTGGCAGTGTAGCCCTTGGGAACGCCCAGGTCCTGAAAAACGCCGTTTGTCCAGAGAAACGCGTGGCCGGCCCTCGATCCGCACACTTGACCAGCGGCGTTTATGCCGGATACCGTGGCCTGCCCCAGGTCGGTGACGCTAAAGCTGCTCTGCGCGCCGGCGCAAGCGATAGAAAGCGCCGCGATAGCGAATGCGGCCAGGACTGCGTACAGGGATCGTTTCATTGGTGTACATCCTCCTTTATCGGCAAGTCTCGGAAGCCTGCCTGCTCTATATACCGATGATAACCGGCGGCCCTGACCAAAGCCTGAAAGCTTCAGGAAGCAGCTTCGTCCAACGCGTACGCGACGGCCTCCTCCCATGTCATGCCGCGGCCCGCTGCCCAGGCCGCCGTGAACGCTTCGTCTCCCAGTGCCTTGCGTGCGGCAGCCGCTTCGCGGTCGTATTCTTGGCGGTTTACCGGATGAATTGGGGCGCCAATCTCCTCCCGTAGCCGTTCCGCCGCACTCCATATCCGCGCCGCTGGCTCCAGTCTGTCCTCTCTGGCATTCAGGCCGGCAAATGCTTCCAGGGAGCTGGCAACGCCCTGTCTGTCTCCCAAATCCCTGTATATCTGGAGGCTCTCCACGTATTGGGGGCGAGCAGAGATGTGGTCGCCCTGAGCGGTCGTCACACACCCGATATTTTGGAGGTTCCATGCCTCCCACGCCCGATTCCCTATTTCTCGAACGATTACCAGCGCCGCCTCAAAGAGAGCGCGGGCGGAGGCATAATCGCCTTGCAAGTAGGCCAACATGCCCTGGTTGCCGAGAGAGGCAGCGACGGCGCTCCTGTCCCCCAAGGCCCGACTTATCGCCAGGGCCTCCTGGTGCAGTAAACGAGCGGAAGCATAGTCTCCCATATCCGTGGCGACATTTCCCAGGCAACAAAGATTGTTTGCTTCCCAGGCTCGATTGCCTATCTCTCGGTTGATTATCAAAGCCTCCTGAAACAGCGAATAGGCAGAAGCAAAGTCCTTTTGCTCGCGAGCCACGACCCCCAGGTTATGGACGAAGGCGGCAATGCCCCACTTGCTCCCGAGTTCCCTGAATATGGCCAGGCACTGCCCATACAAGGATCGGGCTGAGGCATAATCACTCACCTTCTCCGCTACAATCCCGAGGTTCCCAAGGGAGGTGGCGATGGCGTGTCTGTTACCTAGCTGCCGCTGTATCGCGAGGCTTTCCTCAAACAGGGAACGTGCGTTGCTGTAGTCACATTGGTCTTTCGCCACGTTGCCCAGATTGTTGAGGCAGGCGGCAATACCCGGTCGGTCCCCGAGCTTTCTGAATAAGTCCAGGCCTTCCTCATGCAGCGAACGGGCGGATATGTAGTCGCTCTTGGCTCTCGCCACACTCCCGAGGTCGTTAAGCGAGTTGGCGATGCCTTGCAAATCTCCCAACTCCCTGGATATCGCCAGGCTCTCCTCATGCAAGGCTTGTGCTGCGGCGTAATCGCCCTGCCGCCGGCACAGTACGCCCGCTGCGTTGAGGGCGGCGGCACGGGCATTTGTGTGCTCCTGCGCCAACGGAAGGGACAGCAGCGCAATCAAACGTTCTTGACCCTCTCTCAAATGACCCCGTGTCTCCCAGAACTTCCACAAGGCAGCACTCAAACGCAGTCCGGTCTCCGCTCCCTTCGGTTCCTCAACACAGAACGTAAGCGCCAGACGCAGGTTATCGTGCTCGACCTCCAACTTGTTCAGCGACACACCCTGATCCGGACCAATGAGTTTCTCTTTCGCTTCTTCCGCCAGACGAAGGAAGTAGTCGCGATGTCGCTGCTGGACGGCGCCCTGGTCCGCTGCCGACAGCCGCTCGGACGCATATTCGCGCAGCGTCTCCAGCATGCGGAAGCGCATCTCCGAGCCGGCCTCGTCGGTCAGGACCAGCGAGCACTCGCGCAGTTGGGCGAGGTAGTCCAGCGCCAGCGGCTCCTCGCAGACCGCTTCCGCCGCCTCCACCGTCCAGCCGCCTCGGAACACGCTCAGCCGCGCGAAGGAGCGCTGCAGCTCCGGCGAGAGCAGACGGTAGCTCCAGTCCACTGCGGCCTGCAGCGTGCGATGGCGCTCCGTCGCATCTCGCTTGCGGCTAACCAGAAACTCGAATCGCTGCTCCAACTGGGAGAGCATCTGCGTGGGCGTCAGAACGAGCGCGCGCGCCGCCGCCAGCTCCAGCGCAAGCGGAATACCCTCCAGCCGCTGGCACAGCTCGGCCACCGCAGGAGCGTTGTGGGTCGTCACCTGGAAGTGGGGCATCGCCGACTGCGCCCGGTCCACGAACAGCGCCACGCTGTCGTAGAGCGACAACTGCTCCGCCGTCTCTCCGCCGTTGGGTGTGGAGAGCGGCGAGACCGCGAACTCCTGCTCCCCTGCCAGACCCAGCAGCTTCCGGGATGTCACGAGTACGGTTAATGACGGGACGCGGCCGAGGAGGGTCCGCACCAGGACCGCGCCGTCGTCCACCAGGTGCTCGTAATTGTCCAGAACGAGCAGGGAGGGTTGGTGGGCGAGCGTTTCGACGACCTGGTCGACCGCGTCCCGCTGCGGCGACCGTGGAACGCGCAGGGCATCCAGGATGGCGCCGCCGATGAGGCTCGAATCGGCGAGATCCCCCAGCCCCACAAACCACACCGCGCCGTGATAGCTCTCCGACAGCCGCTCCGCGACTTCCAGCGCCAGCCGCGTCTTGCCCGTCCCACCCGGTCCGGAGAGGGTGATGAGGCGCGACGGCGCGGGACCTAACCCCCCGGCCCCCTTCCCGAAACGGGAAGGGGGATGAGCTGTGGCTGCCCCATCCCGCTTCGGGAGGAGGTCGGGGGTAGGCGCAGTGGCCCCTTCCCGTTTCGGGAGGGGGTCGAGGGTAGGCAAAAGCAGTTCTCGCAGGAGGGCGATCTCCCGCTCGCGTCCGAAGAAGCGGTTCACTTGCGCGGGAAGATGGGAGCGGTAGCCGGCTTCCGCCGAGAGAGGTGGGAAAGCGGCCGTGGCCATGCCGGGATATTCGACCTGATAGAGACGCTCGGGAGTGGGCACGTCGCGGAGGCGGTAGACGCCCAGGTCCACGAGACGAATCTCTTTCGAGAGATCGCGGCGGATCAGTCCTGCCGTCGCGTCGGAGAGCAGAATCTGCCCGCCCCGCGCCGCGATGAGCATCCGAGATGCACGGTGCAGCGCCGGGCCTCGATAGTCCTCGCCCTCTGCCTCCATGTCGCCCGTATGGAGGGCCATTCTTATCTTGAGAGGGTGAGGGTGAGAGGGGGTGAGAGGGTGGCCGGCTGAATTGGCCTCCTTTCCGCTTCGGAGAGGGTGTTGGGGGTGAGGTGGGTTGGCCGGTCCTTCAGAAAGCTCCTGCTGGGCCGCAACGGCGCAGGCGAGGGCCTTCCCGGCGCTCTGGAAGGCGACCACGCGCGCATCGCCGATCCCCTTGATCTCGTGGCCGCCGTGGGT
>DATGJK010000309.1:0-6864 GCA_035295245.1 Acidobacteriaceae bacterium | reverse complement strand
TTGGGTTCGTGGTCTTCCTCCGGCTGCGCCTCAAAGGGGGAATGAGCCGCAAGGGTGGGGTGCTCCGGGTCAGTCGGCGGCTTCCTCTGCGCCCTGACGAATCTGAATCAGGAACTTGCGCAGGACTCGAGCATTCTGCTCGGCCGTATCGGCTCGCTCCTGAAACCGGTCGCCGGATTGCGGGCCGGTCTGATTAGCGCGTTCGGCGAAGGAGTTTCTGCAGAGCTTCAAGAGACGCCGATGACAATCAGGTCGCGATGCAAATCGATTTTCGCCTTAGGGTGTGGGGATGTTCGTGAACGGGGTTAAGATTGCTACCGAACAGAAGGGCAAACGCAACTGCGATATACAAGTTGAGGAAAATGGGTTCGAGGCATCCCTCGCAATTTTGGCTGATTCCAAGAGATTGCCCGGAAGCTTCGGGTCCCAAACTCAATTTCCCTGCAAGATGGAGCACGTCATGGGTACCAATATCGTGTCTCAGAACACAAGCGTTCTGACCTCCTGGAAAGATATTGCCCGCTATATGGGCAAGGGAGTTCGCACCGTGCAACGGTGGGAGATGGATTTTGGCTTGCCGGTTCGGCGGCCTCAGGGATCGAACAAGAAAGCGGTGCTGGCGCGGCCGAGCGATCTGGATGCGTGGGTGGCGTTGCGCTGCAGGAGCCGCGCCGAAATGCAGCCCATGCCCGCTGCGAATGCGAATCATCAGCTTTGCAGCCGGACGGTGCTGGAGGCGCAGATCGAGACTGCGCGCCAGCTGCGGGAGCATAACCTGATGCTTCTGAACGAAGTGAGATCGCAGCTGGAGAAACTGCGCAAGCAGATTCTCGAATTGCATGCAGGAGAATAGGGCCTGTCGTCGGGCTCCTGAGATTGTGGAGAATCTGCCCGGTCACCGCGCGGTACCTGGCTCGCCAGAGCTGAGGGTTTATAATCCGCTGCATCATCCCTCCGGCATTTTTCGGGCAATCCCTGCCCCGGTCCGCGCCTCCCTTAACGACTCAGGATTCTGCTGATGGACCACTCGGCAAAAAACAGCTCGGCAGACGTACGGAAAGGCGAGACCGGGCAAGAGAAGCCCCGCAACGGCTTTCCGGTGGTTGGGATTGGCGCATCGGCCGGCGGCCTCGAAGCCTACACAGCGCTGTTCAAGGCGCTCGCTCCCGACCTGGGAATGGCCTATGTGCTGGTGCCCCATCTGGATCCCGCGCGGGAGAGCGCGTACACGCAGATCCTGCGGCGCACCACCAGCATGCCGGTGCTGCAGATTGCCGACGCCATGGAGATCCGGCCGGACCATGTCTACGTGATCCCGCCGAACTGCGAACTGGCCATCGAGGGGACGAAGCTGCGCATCACCGACCGGGAAGCGCCGCGGGCCGTACGCGCGACCATTGACGTTTTTTTCCGTTCCCTGGCCGCCGAGCGCGGGTCGAATGCGATTGGCGTGGTGCTGTCAGGAACGGCATCGGACGGCACCCAGGGGCTGACGGCGATCAAGGGCGAGGGCGGCATCACCTTTGCCCAGGACACGCGGTCGGCGAAATACGACGGCATGCCGGCCAGCGCGATTGCCGCCGGATGCGTGGACTTTGTCCTGCCGCCGGAGGAGATCGCGCGGGAGCTCGCGCGGGTGGGAAATCATCCCTATGTCACGGGCACGCTGCCGGGCACGGCTGGCGAGGACACGAGCGCCGAAGCGCTGATGGCGCAGATTTTCCGGCTGCTGCTACGGGCGACGCGCGTGGATTTTTCCGAATACAAGCCCCCGACCATTGGGCGGCGCATCCATCGGCGGATGGTGCTGCACAAGGTGGAACGACTGGCGGACTACGTTGCGCTGCTGCAGCGCGACCGCAATGAGGTGAATCAGCTCTACCAGGATCTGCTCATCAATGTCACCTCCTTTTTCCGGAATCCGGATGCCTTTGAGGCGCTGAAACAGACGGTGTATCCGGCGATCGTGGAGGCGCGGAACCCGTCTGCCCCGCTGCGCATCTGGGTGCCGGGTTGCTCGACGGGCGAGGAGGCCTATTCGCACGCCATATCGCTGGTGGAGTATCTGGCGGAGGAGCGTGCCGACGTGCCGCTGCAGATTTTCGGGACGGATCTGAGCGAAACCGCGATTACGCGGGCGCGGTCAGCTCTGTACAAGGAGAGCATCGAGGCGGACATCAGTCCTGCGCGGCTGCGTCGCTTCTTTCACAAAACCGACGGCGGATACCAGATCAGCAAGGCGATCCGCGACCTGTGCATCTTCTCGACGCAGAACATCTTCAGCGATCCGCCCTTCTCGCGGATGGATTTGGTGAGCTGCCGCAATGTGATGATCTATCTGAGCCAGTCGCTGCAGAAGCGGGTAATTCCCATTTTCCACTATGCTTTGAACCCGGCCGGTTTTCTGATGATCGGCAACACGGAAGGTCTGCTGGGAGCGGGTTCGGAACTCTTCGACATGGCAGACAAGAAGCAGAAGATCTATCGCAAGAAAATGGTGGCGACACCGGTGACCTTTGGGTTCGGCGTTGGTCCGGCGGATCACGAAGCGGGGGTCAGCGAGATGCCGGCTACCCCGAAGCCAGCCGAGCCCATGAGGGCGCCACTCGAGGTGCAGCGCGAAGCGGACCGGCTGCTGCTGACGCGCTATGCGCCGCCCGCGGTCGTGGTGAACGATGCGCTGGAGATTCTGCAGAGCCGGGGGAGGACGGGGAGTTTCCTGGAACTGGCGCCGGGTAAGGCCAGCCTCAACCTGCTGAAGATGGCGCGCCCGGGATTGCTTTTCGAAGTGCAGAGCGCGATTGAGCAGGCGAGGAACAGCGGACTGGAAACCGAACGGCGCAACGTGCGCGTGGAGGGAAACGGAGGCGCGCATTTCACTCACCTGCGGGTGGTTCCTTTCCGCACACCGGTGCAGGACCAGCACAGTTATCTGGTGGTATTCGAGCCGGTCGACGATCTGCACCAGCCGGAGAGCTCACCGCACGACGCTGAGCCGCTGACAGAGTCAGAACGCGCGGAGAAGGACAAGCAAATCGCGCAGCTGCGGCAGGAGCTGTCGGCGACCAAGGAGTATCTGCAGTCGATCATCGAGATGCACGAGGCGACGAACGAGGAACTGCAGTCAGCCAATGAAGAGGTGCAGTCGGGCAACGAGGAACTGCAGAGCACCAACGAGGAGCTGCAGACCAGCAAGGAAGAGCTGGAATCGGCGAACGAAGAGCTGCATACGGTCAACGAGGAAATGCAGCATCGCAACGAGCTGCTGACCCTGGTCAACAATGACCTCACCAATCTGCTGAACAGCGTTAACCTCCCGATGCTGATGGTCAGCAGCGACCTGAGCGTGCGGCGATTCACGCCGCAGGCCACCCATGTGCTGAGGCTGGCCTCCAGCGACGTGGGAAGGCCCGTTCCGCGGCTGAAGCTGAAAGTGGATGTGCGGCACCTGGAGCAGATGATGCTGGACGTGATGCAGGAGGTCCAGCCCCGGCAGCAGTCGGTGCAGGACGACGAGGGGAAGTGGGTCACGCTGCGGCTGACGCCCTATCGCACCCAGGACAACCGGATCGATGGCGTTGTGCTGACGGTGCTGGAGCGAAATGCGCCGGAAGACGCGGAGAACGCACGCGCAGAGAAGGGCAGCGGGAAAAAGTCGGCGGCCAGGAAAAAGTAGGCGCAGCGGCAACTGAATCCCGAACACGAGCCGCACGGTGGAAAACGTGCGAGGAATCAGGATTGCCTGAGAGTCCCCGCGTCGTTGGACGCGCATCCTACCTGGTATAAGCACGAAACCGAACGGCCAGTGTGAGCTGCAGGTATCGACCCGAAGGCCACACGGCGCGCACCCAAACTCCCGAATACCAACACTGAGTGAGGCGCAAACCTTCGCAGAGCGAGGGGCAGCCGGAGTGCGCGCGGAATCACATGGAGGATCGAATATGGCTGAAAGAACTCAGACCTACAACACGGTTGTGGGCTACTTCTCGTCGAACGAACAGGCAGAGCGAGCGTTGCAGGCGCTGATCGATGCCGGCTTCAACCGGAGCCAGATGGGCATCGCGGGACGCTCGTGGGATGAAACAACCAAAGGATCGGCCGCACCCGAAACCCATCTGAGCTTCTGGCAGAAAGTGAAGGCCTTCTTCGAAGGCGAGGACTGGAACGAGGAGCGGCAGCGTACGCAGGATACGACGGGCGAATCCGTGTATGACTACGAGTCCGGCGATTTCCAGCAGTCGCTGGGAGGCTATTCCATTCCCGAAGAGCGGTCCAGATATTTCAACGACCGGTTCAACCGCGATCCGAACGGGGTGCTGTTATCGGTCGAGGCCGGAAACCGGACCGCCGAAGCGGAAGAAATCATTGAGAAGAACGGCGGCGACGTGGGGCGCAACAGCGGCACATGGTCGTACGAGAGCAGCCGCAACGCGGCCGGATCGGAGCAAACGCGGCGCATGCAGCTTTACGGCGAAGCGCTGCGAGTGCATCGGGAGCGTACCCAGCGGGGAGAAGCGCGGCTGCGGAAACAGACGGTGACCGAAAATCAGACCGTCAATGTTCCGGTCACGCGCGAAGAGCTCGTGGTGGAGAGAACTCCGGTCAGTGGAGAGAAGGCCGCTCCGGGTGCGCGCCTTGGTGAAAATGCCGAGGTGCGCGTGCCTCTGTCGGAGGAGCGGGTGAAAGTGGAGAAGGAGCCGGTGGTCCGCGAGGAGGTACGCGTGGGCAAGAAGGGCGTCACCAACGTCGAATCTCACGACGAGAAGCTGAGGCACGAAGAGCTGAACGTTGAAGACGAGACGAAACGGAGGGCCGGATAGACCGCCAACCGGCGAACCAGCATCTTTCTATCTGTAAACCGAGGCAGGCAGGACGGAGCCGTTCTGCCTGCTTTGCAACCGACGCATCGCATCCGGCCCAAACCCTGCTCTGATCGTCGCCGGGGCCCGCGAGCTGAGAGGGGGCGTGATGAACAGTCACAGCCAGGCTTCCGGCGCATTCCACGTCATGTCCGATCCCGTTGACCGGCCGGTGAAGCACTTCTTCAAAGAGCTGTTCTCGTCCATTTCGGACGACGATATTACCGGCCGTTCGGCGGAGCTGGCCTACTACTTCTTCTTCGCGATCTTCCCGGGATTCATCTTTCTAAGCTCGCTGGCGGATATTTTCTCCGGCGGCCACGATGGCGTGCGGACGATCGTGATGCAGCATCTGGCTGCGGTCGTGCCTCCTCAGGCCTACGGCGTTCTGCAGCAGGCGTTCGCCGCGAGCGGCCAGCATGCGGGCGGGCTGACCTTCGGTATTGTGCTCACGCTGTGGTCGGCCACGGCGGGCATGGCGGGGGCGTGCGACACGCTGAACGCGGTGCACGACGTAAAGGAGTCGCGGCCGTGGTGGAAGGTGCAGCTGACCGCGCTCACGCTGACGATCATCACAATGATTCTCATCCTGTGCACGATTGGCGTGCTGTTCGCGGGAGACTCCATCATTGAACTGATCGGCCACGGCATTCCGGGACCGGTTTGGGTGCTGGTGAAGGTCGGGCAGTGGGCGGTCGCGATCGCGCTGGTGGCGATCATCTTCGGAGTCACGTACTATCTGGCGCCGGATGTGAAGGATCGCCAGTGGCACTGGATTACGCCGGGGACCGGGCTGGGCATTGTGTTGTGGGTGGCGGCAAGTTTTGGACTGCGTCTCTACGTGCACTACAACGATTCGTATTCATCGTCGTACGGCTCGATCGGAGCGGTGATGATCCTGCTGGTGTGGTTTTATATCGCGGGATTTGCGCTGCTCATGGGCGGTGAAGTGAACGCGGTGATGGAGGATCTCGCCGCGCGGCGCGGCGATCCGAGTGCGGTGCAGAAAGGCGAGCGGGCGCCGGATCAGGCGGCCTGAACGATGCCCGACAAGGATTGGCACCCGGCGCGGCGGGCGTAAACTGGGTGGTTATGGCCATCGCAGAAACCGTCATCCTTCCTCGCAAACCGCAGGGCACGTTCCGCAACGAACCGTTCACAGATTTCTCGCGTCATGAGCACGCGCAGGGCATGCGCGAGGCGCTGGTGCGAGTCGGCGACCAGCTGGGACACGAGTATCCGCTGATCATCGGCGGCGAGCGGGTCCATACCAAAGACAAGATTGAGTCGCGCAACCCGGCGCGTCCGGCGCAGATTGTCGGCATTCACCAGAAGGCCGGGGCGGAGCACGCCAACCAGGCCGTCGAAGCCGCGGCGCGAGCATTCGAGAGCTGGAAGTATGTTTCGACCGAGGAGCGCGCATCGCTGCTGCTGAACGCGGCGGAGATCATCCGCCGGCAGAAGCTGGATTTCTTCGCGTGGCTCACCTACGAGGTGGGGAAGAACTGGGCGGAAGCCGATGCCGACGTTGGGGAGACGATTGACTTTCTGGAGTTCTACGCGCGGGAAGCTTTGCGGCTGGCCGCGGCGACAACGCCGATCCAGTATCCGGGCGAGCGCGATGAGCTGCTGTACATTCCGCTGGGCGTTGGAGCGGTCATCTCGCCCTGGAATTTTCCGTTCGCCATCATGGCGGGCATGACTGCGGCGGCCATTGTCGCGGGGAATACGGTGGTGCTGAAGCCTTCGAGCGAGTCGCCGACCATCGCTGCGCGCTTTATGGAAGTGCTGGAAGAGGCGGGATTGCCGCCAGGCGTGGTGAATTTCTGTCCGGGCTCCGGTGCAACGTTTGGCAATGCGGTGGTCGAGCATGCGAAAACGCGATTCATCGCGTTTACCGGATCGAAGGAAGTCGGCCTCGACATTCACGCACGGGCGTCGCAGCGGCAGCCGGGTCAGATCTGGATCAAGCGCACCATTCTGGAAATGGGCGGCAAAGACTCGA
>DATGJK010000308.1:0-4770 GCA_035295245.1 Acidobacteriaceae bacterium | reverse complement strand
GCGGGAATCCAGCAGCTGAATTGGCCGCGGGGGCTCACCTTCGTGGATTTCGATCACGATGGCGATCTTGACCTGCTGGTGACGGGAACTGGCGGGCAGGGCAAGAGCAGCGTGCTGTGGCGGAACAACGGCAACTCGACGTTCACGGAGTGGACCGGGCCAACCGGGCTGGGCGGATCGGGAACCACGATGCAGGCGGTCTTGTCGGACATCAACAGCGACCGCGCCGTGGACCTGGTGGTCAGCAGCGACCAGGGCGCGCCGACCGTGTACCTGAACCAGCGCGAGGGCGCCTTTAAGCCGATGAAGCTGTACGAGGACAACCTGCCGCAGTCGCGCGGCGTGGCGATCTTCGACTTCGACAAAGACGGATGGATGGACGTCGCCGTCACCTATGCGACCGCGCCTTTGTCCGGGGGACCCGGGCTGACGCTGTGGCGGAATGTGGGAGGGAAGCGGTTCGAGCGCGTTTCGCTGCCCCTGCCGAAGGGGACAACGGGCGCATATGGCGTAACGCCGATAGACTTCGACAACGATGGATGGATCGATCTGGCGGCGGTGCTGCAGGTCGGACAGAACACCGAGGTTCACCTTTTCCGCAACGAAGGGCCGAAGGGATTCGAGGACGTGACGAGCGCGGTCGGGCTGGACAAGGTGAAGCTGACCGGCGCGGGCTCGCTGATCGCGGCGGATGTGGACGGCGATGGGGCGGCGGACCTGATCGTCACGCAGGAGCTGAACCCGCCGGTGGTGCTGCGGAATATCGGCGGGAACAAGAATCATTCGCTCAGGCTGCAGCTGGCAGGACTGGCGGACAACAAGTCCGCGATCGGGACAAAAGTCGAAGTCTTTGCCAATGGAGAGTGGCAGAAGTTTGAAGTCCAGGGCGGATCGGGGTATTTGAGCCAGGGGTCGACGGAGATCCTGGCCGGGCTGGGACAGGCACACAGCGTGGATGTGGTGCGGCTCTTATGGCCGACGGGAGTGCCACAGGATGAGATCGACGTCGATGTGGCGGCTCACCATGGCGAGCTGGCGCTCAAGGAACTCGACCGGCGGGGCAGTTCCTGCCCGACGCTGTTTACCTGGGACGGGCACCGGTACCGGTTCATCAGCGACGTGATTGGCGCGGCCGTGATCGGGCACTGGGTATCGCCAACCTCGACCAACGAGAATGATCCCGACGAGTGGATCAAGGTAGACAGCGACAAGCTGCAGCCGCGCAACGGCCTGCTGAGCGTGCGCTTCGGCGAGCCGATGGAGGAAGTGAACTACATCGATCAGCTGCGTCTGGTGGCTGTCGATCACCCTGCCGGTATCGAGGTGTATCGCGACGAGCGCTTCCTCAGCGAGCGGCCGTTTGCGTCCGGTGAGATGGTGGCGGCCTCCGATCCTCGGCCGCTCGCCGGCGCGTGGGACAACAACGGCCGCGACGTATCGGCGCTGCTGGCCGCGACCGATCACCACTATGTGCGCGACTTCACGAATCTGAGCTACGCCGGCTTCACCAACAACCACACGCTCACGCTGGATCTGGGCGCGTGGTCGCCGCAACGTCCGCTGCGCCTGCTGCTCGACGGCTACATCGAGTACTTCAGCGCCAGCTCGATGTACGCGGCGTGGCAGGCGGGGTTGCAGCCGGTTCCGCCGCAGGTGGACGCGCAGATGCCGGACGGGTCGTGGAAGCGGATCATCAACGATATGGGGTTCCCGGCCGGGCTGCCGCGGACGATCGTCGTCGACCTGACCGGCAAGCTCCCGCCGGGGACGCGTCGCATCCGCATCACGACGAATCTGCAAATCTACTGGGATCGCGCACGCGTGGACAACGGTCCGGATCGGCGGACTGAACTGCGAGTGACGGAGGCGCCGCTGACCGTGGCGCACCTTGCGTTCCGCGGCTATCCGAAGCAGATCGAACTGCAGACGCCGGGCGACCTGACCTACGACTACAACCAGATTTCGGCGACGGGGCCGTTCCTGTGGGCGCGCGGCGTGTACACGCGTTACGGCGACGTGACGCCTTTGCTGCGCCGCGCCGATAACCGGTATGTGATCTTCGGAACCGGGGAAGACATTGACGCGGAATTCAGCGCGGGCGCGCTGCCGCCGCTGCCGCCGGGCTGGACGCGCGACTACTTCTTCTACGCGAACGGCTTCGTCAAAGACATGGACTACTGGGAGGCTTCTCCCTTCACGGTGGGCCCGATGCCGTTCCAGGCGATGAGCACGTATCCGTATCCGGAGACGCAGCATTATCCGGAGGGCTCGGCTTCAGACGCTTACTGGCTGAATTGGAACACCCGCTATGAGTCCGGCAGCCGGGAGCAGCGGTGGGACTTCAACTACCGGCCAGTGGAGGAGCAGCCGATCCAGCACTGAAAATCAGGGGTGCAGTCAGTGAAACAGCAGTCATGAGCGACGGCTGACACTGAAGTTGCAGGGGAATTCCATCAAAGTAATCTCGGAAAATTGTTACCTGCATAGTACTGTACCCATGTGATGGTGAAGACGATTTCAGTCCTGTTGATGCTAGTGCCCTTCGGTTGTGCGAACGGCCCGCAGACTGCGCAGGTCCCAGCGCATCCAGCAACGGCGCCGCAGGCGAAGGCCGCGACCATCAACAACGATCCGCAGGGGCTGATCCGCAACTGCGGGCGGCCGGATAACAGCAACGACAGCGTGTGGGTGCAGCCTGGCAATGCCATTACCTCGCGGAGTCTCACGTACAGCAAGGCGCATCTTCGGGTAACGTACGTTTCCGGCGGCGGGCAGCAATGGGACTTCTCGAACCTGGTGGATACGGAAACGAATCGCGCGCTCGATACGAGCGACCTGCAGAAGGTTCTGCAAAGCCGGCTGCCCTGCGCCCTTCATGGCAACAGCGAAGTGGCCCAGAACACCGAAGCAGCAGGCCAGCGAGCCGGCAAGGATGCAAAACAGCGCGTCAGCAAGGCAGGTCCTGACTCCTGATTGCGGTTGCTGTTCTGATTCACATCTCCCGGTAGCTGCGCTGATAGGTCCGCGTGATGCGGTCGTGCCAGCAGAGGCCGTCCTCGTCGAAGAGTGCCCATAAAAATCCAAGGCCCAGGGGAAGGGCGGAGAGCAGCAGGGCGGCGATGCGTCCGCGCATGGCGGTGCGGCTGGGGTTCTCGTCCTCGAAGGTACACAGGGCGATCTTCGCGTAACGCATGCCCGGCGTGGCCGCTGAGAGGGTGAAGAAGAGGAACTGGTAGAGCACCCACATCGCCAGCAGGGTCGCGCCGGCTCCCGCGAGGGCCGGTTTGCCCGCCGGCAGATGGGTTGTACACGCAGCAAAAACCAGGATGAAGGCGAGAAAAGCGACGAGCGTCAGCGCGACATCGACGACGGATGCCATGATGCGATCCTGAATGGGTGCGACGTACAGGTTGGTCTCGACGAGACGCGAAGGCGTAATGGCGGCCTGCGTGGCGCGCATGGGTTCCTCACTGTCCAGCTGAATCGAATGCCATTCTGGCACGTTTGCCGCTATGGGAGCCAGCCAGCCAGGCGCAGAAGCGCCGGCAATCTCGGAGTCGGCTTCGACGATACGCAATTCTTCCGTGCCTGAGAAGAGTCCGCCCTGCGGCGCGGGAGCTTGGATTGCCAGCCGCTCGTCTTCGAGCAGAGGGCCCAGCGCCAGCCGCGGACGAGCTTTGCGCGGTGCGACCAGCTCGCGCGGGAATTCGATGACGCGGGCGGGCAGCGGCGAGGTGGGCTCGACGGTGGCTTCCTCGATGGGGTCATCCAGAATGTCGACGGCATCGACGGTGCGCACGTGGGATTGCACGCGGGCCTCCGCCGGAGCCGACCGCGGCGCGGGCAGCGAGTCGAGGCTGACGGAATAGCGGATCAGGTCAGGCTGGAAGGGCCGGGGAGGGCTGGGAGGCTGGGGTTCACGCAGGGGCGCGGTTCTCGACTCACGTGGCGGCGCGGGAACTTCCTGTGCCGCTGGGTGGTCCACCGCTGGCGTGGGAGAGAGAAGGGAGGGCTGCTGGGGAAGTGCTGGCGTTTCGCTCCGGGAATCTGAGGCAGCCGCGGCTGCGGCAGCCTTGGCGGCGGCCTCAGCGGCCATGGCTTCGCGCCACGAGGGCACGCGGGCATAACGCTGGGCGACGCGCGCCGCAATCGCCGAGGGCGCGGCGGGCTCCATGCCAGGCAGGACGGGCTGATTGTCGGGCACGCGGCCGCGTCCGCTGCGATGAGCGTGGAGGCGGGCGCTGACCTCGTCCTTCCAGGCGGAAGGCGATACCGGCGCGCCGGGCAGATTGGTAGTCGTAGCGCTCAACGAAAACCCTCAATTCTGTTGCGCGAATGCCGGCGGCCAGGATTCGGCTCGCGCATCACGTCCTTACTTGTGAACCGGAAGAGGGAAAGAGGTTGCGGAGAATCGCGGGCCAGCGCGTCCAATGCAGCAGAGGTCGTAGGCCAGCGGCGTCGTGCCGTGTTGCGGCGCGCGGGAGATTCGATGATGTCGAATGGCCAGAGCGGCGGGGACCGATGCGCCCGGCGCATTCAGCCACTGGCCTGTCAACGGCCTTTGCTATGCTGGAGTTGCCGCGCGCGATGAGAACCCGCCTGTTTTGGTGTATCACGCTGTATTGGCTGTTGCAGCCGCGGGTTTTGGCGCAGGCGGTTACCACACAGTTTCCCCCGCCAGCAGCGCAGGACGCAGGGCAGAAAACGTCGCCCGGCACTGCAGGTCTGCCCAACGAGCCCAGCCTGATCAGCCAACTGCCTGAGGCACAC